>JAJKIB010000362.1 GCA_021154745.1 Mycobacterium sp. | reverse complement strand
CACGAGAAAACCGAGTTCCCGGGATCAGTACCGTGCCGCCGGGGTGCTATGCGATCGCCAAGGATGGCGATGTTCGCATCTATCCGTATTGGGATTGGGAGATCCCGACCGCTGAGCAGATGCGGGCTGACACGCGAAGCGAAGCCGAGATCGTCGACGAATTCCGTGAGGTACTGCGGGATTCGGTGCGGCAACGATTGGTCGCCGATGTCGAGGTCGCGTCGTATCTCAGTGGTGGCATCGACTCATGCGCCGTCCTGGGGCTCGCGCAGCAGGAGATGGCCCGGCCGATCCGCGCGTTCACGCTCACCTTTGAGAACCCGCTCTATGACGAGGCGATCATCGCTGAGCTCAGGCCAAACATGTTGGTGCGACGTATCACCCCATTCCGATCACCGGCCGCGAGATCGCCGACTCGTTCAAGGATGCGATCTGGCATGCCGAGACGCAGATGTTCAACGGGCACGGCGTGGCGAAGTATCTGCTCAGCCGTGCGGTGCGAGCCGCGGGCATCAAGGTGGTGTTCACCGGCGAAGGCGCCGACGAAATGCTGGGAGGCTATCCGTATTTCCGTGTCGACGCGCTCAATGACAACGCGGCGTTGAGTGCGGGCGAGAAGTCGGCGCTGCTGGAGGAGATGCTCGGCGCCAATGCGGCCAGTCGCGCGTTGTTGATGCCGGCCCAGGTGAACACCCCGGAGATGCAGGCGGTGGAGCGCCGGTTCGGCTGGCTGCCGGCGACGCTCAACTTTGGTGCGGCCCAGAGCAATAACGTGGTCCCGCTGCTGCGCGATGATCTTCCGGTGTCCGTGCGGGAGGTACAGCCGCTGCTGTCGGCGCTGGATCGGTTGCCTCTTGGGCAACGCGTCGCCGGCCGCGACCGCCTGAATCAGATGCTCTATGTCAATGCCAAGACGGTGTTGCCGAATTTCATTCTGAATTATCTGGCCGATCGGATGGAGATGGCGCACTCCATCGAAGGGCGTGTGCCGTTCCTGGACCACCATGTGGCCGAGGTCGCGGCGCGCGTGCCAGTGAACATGAAAGTGAAGGGCATTCGGGAGAAGCATGTTCTTCGCGAAGCAGCGAAGGACGTGTTGATCCCCGAAGTGTACGACCGCCAAAAGCATCCGTTCCTGACGCCGCCGACGCGCAACACGAACGACCCGATGCTTGAGTTCTACCGAGACACGTTCGCATCGCAAGCCGCGAAGGACCAGCCGATCTTCGACATGAAGAAAGTCTCGACGGCGCTCGATCAGCTACTCGAATGCCCGGTCGATCAACGCATCGCGGTGGAAGGCGGCCTGCAGCGTGTTGCGAGCGTGATTGTGATGCAAGCGCTGTTCTCGATGGCGTGAGTAGCGGCGTAGCACTTGAGTTCTTCGCCGGACCACTTGTCGTTCTGGCGGCGTCAGCATATGTTGACGCGCCACAACAGCATGGTCCCGGCTACTGTCGGCCCCGGCTGCCCTATTTTCCGGCGGCGGCTAGTGCGCGGCACGGATGACAAAGGCGTCTATGTTCTCGTCGTAACCGACCGTTTCGTCGACAAATAGTTCCCCGACCGTACGGCCGTCCTCCGCGACCGCAAGGAAGGTGAATTCCTCCTCGTCGTAGTTCACCGACCCTTGCACGAACATCGCCGCGACCTCGTGGCCGTCCGCTCCGAAAACGACAAGCTTCAAGCCTCCGGCATCCTTGACGTACTGCGCCGCTTCGGCACGTGACTTGACCATCGCTGGGATTCCTCTCTGCTGGCGGCTTCGTTCGTTGCCAACCTTGGCTAGCACGCCGAGCTCTGCTCGCGGCGTCGTGTCGGGCCCGGATGCGACGATGCCACTATGCCGCACGACTGGTTCTCGAACCTCACGGGTTTCGGAGAAGAGAGCTACGAGCTCACCCGGAGCCGACTCGTCGTGGCAGGCGATGAACTGGTTTCGACTGTCAACGGCAATCGCTACGGCATCGGGACCCTCGAGGTGCTGACATTGGCCGAACTGCGGTCGCGCGTCGGGTTTCCCCACGCCGAACGAAGCACGGTTCGGTGCGTCACCGGCGAGGCGCGATCGATGCACGCCGACCCGGAACTGGAAGGGGCGGTGTTTCAGGTCGCCTCGCAGTTCAACCTGTTGGAGATGACGGGGCCAAGCGTCACACCCGAGGACGGCGTGACGCGCTACAGCAGCGACCACACCCAGGGACCGGCGTGCGCCGTCGCGGCCGGGGCGGCGACGATCTACCGCAATTACTTCGCTCCGGTCGACGGCGAATACGGGCAGACGCGAAACCGTCAAATCGATGGGCTGGCCGCAGTAGGAGCGGCGTTGTCCGCCAAGCTCGGTCGCCCGGTGGCGGATCTGTGGACGATGCGCAACGGATACGCGCTGTGCACCGAGGCGGGGCTCGATGCGATCACACGCCTGATCGCCGAGGCAACGGACGAGGTGCGCAACCAATTGCGTGGAGAGCTCGCAATCGGCTTACACCGGCATGTGCAGGTGACCGATGTGCTCAATGGGCCGCGTCGCCATGTCTCACAAGCGTTCTGCTCCGCGCTGCCGGTCGCGTACGGCAGCGTTACGCCTTCGGCGTGGGAGGCGTTCGCCCGCCTTGTCTTGGAGGCGACTTATGAGGCGACGCTGCTGGCGGCGGTCGAACAGTCGCAGGCGGGAGGGTCCAACATCGTGCTGCTGACCCGAGTGGGCGGCGGGGCATTCGGCAACGCGGACAAGTGGATCGACGATGCGATCGTGCGAGCGGTGAAGATCGTCGACCACGCCGGACTCGACATCCGGTTGGTCAGCCGAGGCAGCGTTCACCCGTCGAATCGAGCGATCGCGGAGCGCTTCGATGGGTGAGCACACGCCGTGGCCGCATGACGAGACTCTTCATGCGTGGTGGGTGGAGCCGGGACGTCTGCTAGCCGGCGAGTACCCGGGTGCGCGGACGCCGGGGAAGGCAGCGAAGAAACTGCAGCTGCTCATCGATGCGGGGATTGATTCGATTGTCGACCTGACGACATCACAGGATCCACTCGAGCCGTACCGAGCGCAGTTGCGCGCCGTGGCCGAGAAAGTGGGATACGAGGTCCGGTACTTCTCTTACCCCATTCCCGACATGGGAGTCATCGACCAGGCCGCCTATGACGCGATACTGGCTTGCATCCGCGACGAGGTCGATTCCGGCAGAGCAGTTTACCTACACTGCTGGGGCGGTAAAGGCCGCACGAGCACTGTGGTCGGCTGCCTGCTCATCGACGGCGGGCTGGACTACGAGTCTGCGATCTCTCGCATCGCCGAACTACGAGCAGGGACCTGCAAGGCCGCGGACGCGTGCCCGGAGTCACCGTCACAGCACCGGCTGCTTCGAGAGCGCGCCGCACGGCGCCGGCAGAGTTGAATCCGATTACCTGACCGATGACGGCGGTGCGCCTTCGTTCAATTTCGTTATCAGCGAGCGTCTCTCACTTATTTTCGTATTGCCACGGTGGCATGCGATCGTCGTCACCGTTGTAGATCCAGCCGGGTCTGGAAATCAAGAACCGCCGGCGACGGGCCAACCGGTCGAGCGCGCTGCGCACCACGCGCAGGCGCGGGCAGGCACCCATTGCAGGACCACTGCCAGATGTCCAATCGTTATCAAGAACAGCGTCTTTCGTTATGGGGAAACGCCGTTCAACCTCTTGGAGGCGTCGGCGGACTTACTGCACCATTTTCTTCACGTGCCGCGCTATGGGGGTATCGCGCCACGCTGATCGGTTGGACACGGCTGGAATGGGGAGGAACACATGCGCCAGCCAACGTACGCGCTTGCGGCTGGGGTCATCTGCGTTCTGATCGCCGGGTGCGGCGGCACGATAGGCAATGCCGAGTCCACGACGCCCACACGATCGATGATTCCGCGTCCGCTTGTCGAGCGCGAACTGGCTGGCTTGTTGCTCAGCCCGGAGCAGGTGAACGTCGCCGTGGGGGCGACCGGAATGTCGGTCACGAATAACCAGACCTCGATGTCTGACAACAGCACCACCATGGCGCCACAGGAATGCCTCGCGATCGACGGCGCGGCAGAGGCCCCGGTTTATGCCGACAGCGGTTACTGGGCCGAGCACGATCAGAGCCTCAACGATGGCGACAACTTCACGCACTATCTCAAGCAGGCAGTGGTGTTGTTCCCCACCGTGGAAAAAGCGCGAGCCTTCTTCGACGCTTCCGCCCAGCTGTGGCCGGCCTGCCACCAGTACACCCACACACAGAGCGAGTCGCAGTGGTCCGTCGCGCAGGTTTCTAACGCTAACGGCACACTGAGTACCGTTGCGACTCAAGAGAACGCCGGCGCCCCCGGCTGGGGCTGTGGACGCGCGCTGGCGCACAAAAACAACATCATCATCGACATCAATACGTGCAGCGCTAACCCCGCTGACTCGGCGGTGAAGATCGCCGACCAGATCGCGGCCAATGTAACTGCGCGGTGGTAAGGCCGCGTGCGAGCGACGGGCCGTCTCACGTTGGCGACATATTCAAGCGCCGGCATCGCTGACAGGCTGCGCGTCACCATGTGTGCCTGCATGTCGAGCATGTCCACTTCTCTTCGGTGACGCAGCAGCCGCGGAGATGCTGCCACGGCTCGACGTACGACGTGGCAGGCAGACCTAGATGGCTTTCATCGTGCGGCGGGCGTGGCACTTCTGGCACTGCGGATGGCGTGCGAACCGAAAGTCGAGAAAGCTGTCGCCCATTCTGTCGCGACACTGCTTGCAGACAACGGCCGGCCAGTCGTTGACGCGCCACAACAGCACGGTCCTGGCTACGGCCGGCGCTGTCACGAAAACAGGCACCTACCGCGTGAGCGCGGATGCAATACCCGTATGCCCGAAATCCGCAAGTATTTCGTGCGATGTGTTGGTCCCGTCGTCGTGTGTCAGACGCCCAATCCGCCATCAGGTCCCCGGCCGGCTAGGTAGTCTGCGGTTCATTCGGGTGGGCCGGGGGACGTCGCAATGGACGCAAACATCGATTCCGCCGGGCGGGCACCGACGTTCCCGCCGCTGGTTCCCCGCCGCGGAGAGACCTTGTCTCAATGGAGGGGGCAGTAATGGTAGTTGGACCGTTCAAGACATTCGGAATCGGTGGCGGGAGAAGCGCTGATCTCTACCTTCTTCGGTTCGGGGAGGACGGCGCGCTGCAAAGTCCCCAGACCGACCAGCTACTGCGCGAAACACTCGGCGGCGTCAGCGATGTCTTTCTGTTCTCGCATGGATGGAACAACACATTTGAGGCCGCCGCGAGCAACTATGAGCAATTCATCAACGGTTACATTCAGCAGCGGGCACAGCTGGGCCTGACGGCCCCCGCTGACTACCAACCGATTCTGGTCGGTGTGATCTGGCCGTCTACGAGTTTCCTGTTCCCGTGGGAAGGCGGCCCGCAGATCGCCGCCGATTCCGCCGCGGAGGCGGCGCGAACCGAGGAGATGCTGCGCCTCGTCGCAAGCAATCTCCCTCCCGACAACGCGGCCGACCTCGTCGAGATCATCGACGGTCGCAATGAAGTGACCGAAGAGGCGGCCCGTCAGGCCGCGAAAATTCTCCTCGACGGTCTGCGGGGCACCGATCCCGGCGAGGGCTCACCGCCGCCGGAGGTCGAGGAGGTCTTGGAGGCGTGGGCGGCGCTCGACGGCACCTCGCCGAAGCCGGCCGACCCCGACGACTTCGGCGCAGTGGGTGACGGGGCAGGTGCTGGTCCGCGAGTGGCGGGCGGCTTGGGCGTCTTCGACCCGCGGAACATCTTGAGGATGGGGACCGTCTGGTTGATGAAGGACCGCGCGGGCAAGGTGGGCGCGCATGGTGTTGGCCCGCTGGTGAAACACGTGCTCGACGAGACCGAGGCGCGGTTGCATTTGGTGGGTCACTCATTTGGCGCACGCGTGGTGTTATCCAGCCTCGCGATTGCAACGGTGAAACGACAGGCGAGGTCAATGCTCCTCCTGCAACCCGCGGTGAACCGCTGGTGTTTTGCCAAGGACGTCATCGGTGTGGGGCGGCCCGGCGGGTACCGGTCCGTGCTCGAACGGGTCGAGCTGCCGATCATGACGACCTTGTCGAAACACGATGTGCCGTTGCGGCAGGCGTTCCACCTCGCGGTCCGCGGTAGCAGCCTGGGAGAGCCCGATATCGCAGCCGTCGGCGACACCGACCGCTACGGCGCGCTCGGCGGCTACGGCCCTGCAGGCATCGACGACGTACTCGACGCGCAGGACGCACATGCGCCAGGCGACGCGTACCCGTTCGCTGCCGGTAAGGAGGTCATCGCATTGAACGGCGGCATCGACATCAACGGCAAGGCCGCGATCGGTGGCCATGGTGACATCAACAACCCAATCACGTGGTGGGCGCTGCACGGCCTGACCGGCGCGTCATAGGAGAGCGGGATGGCACAGTTACTGATCAAACAATGGCGGCTGGCCACATTACGCGTGCAACTCGATCTCTCGGAGGGCGAGGCCGCAGTCCTGACCGAGGTGCTCGCTTACCGCGATGAGTTCGAGGACGATGCGACGACGCTGTGGAGTGCGCGTTATCCGTTGTCAAAGTTCGGACTAAAGGCGAAGAGGAACCCAAAGAAGCTCGTAGTGCCCGACGACCTCGGCAAAGCCGTCGACACCGCGTTGGGCGGGTCGAGACTGTCTCGGTTGTGGCTGCGCCTTGTTCCGCCGTACGGCTATCTCGGCGCCGTGCCGTGGGAGTCGGCCACCGCGTATCCGATGATGCGTGTTCCCGACCGGCTCCCGGCGCCCGCCGAACTCGGCCGGGTGTGGCGAACCGTGCTCGTGGTCAGTGCGGCACCGCGGAGTTCGTGGGCCGCACACTATATCGACTCTTTCACCGACTATCTCGACAAGGGAATCAAGGGGTCGTCCGAAGTCGACGTCTTCGCCGATGCAGGCACCGCTTCGGCGCTCGGGAACTTCTCCCTTCCCAAGGGCGTCCGCGTGCATGATCCGTCAGATGCGAAGGTGGCGGTCCAAACTCGCGTCTTATCGGCACAATCGGAAGCCCCGGCCGCAGTCGTTTCAGGGCAACTCTGGCCGGCCTGGATTGCATCGGGGTTGCGCGGTCAAGCCGTGCGGGCGGTGCACGTCGTCCTCGACGGCGCCTTCGATGAGAGTCGCCCCTTGCTGACTATGCATCCCGACCCCGAGAAACCGGCTTCGCGGACGGGCAGCGCGTTCGTGACGGGCGACGAAGTCGTTGCACTCACCGATGCGGTCGGGGCCGACGTCCTGTCCTTCGGATCTCCCCCGGACAACCCCTCCGACGTGGCGACGAGGATGATCGCCGACGGGGTCGGCCAGACGCGCGCCGGAACGACGTTGTATTCCGCGCTCGCATTGGACGCGGACGGCAGGAGGCTCGCCGAAGCACACGTCTCCGTCAGAGATAGGAGCGGTTTCTGGCCACGCCATCCCTCGATGTTCGCTTATGTGCAGCCCGAACTCGTCGAGACCAGCATCCCGCTCGGGAGAATGGTCTCCGATTCGATAGCGATAAAGGGTATTAGCGAACCCGAGGTCGAGAGCATCGCCCTGAATCTCCAACCGAACACCACCCTCGAGGCGATGTATCGGGATGCGGAATCGGTTCCGTCGTGGGTCGCCGCATCCGATCGATATCTGGGCAGTCAAGTTGCGGGTCTGGCCCAGCAAGCTGACTCTGAGGTGCCGACCGCGCATATCAAGGGGGCGTACAACAAGGGGGCCGCCGATGCGCTCACGATGCTGCGTGACATCGTCGACCGGAACGCGGGGCCGACGTGAGAACAATCATCAGGCTGGAGAAGTCCGGAAAGTCGGTATCTGTCACGCTCGACCGGGCGCCGATGCTGTTCGACCCAAACAGCTGGAAGATCAACCTGCAGAAAATCATTGGCGTGACATTGGTGGAGCGTGGTCAGGAGCTGCTAGGGCTGTTGATCAAGCGTGACCCGGTGAAGACCGTCCTCGGCTCGACGTTCAAGCTCCCGGTCAACTCACCGCCGTCGCCGCTGTACTTCCACATCCGTGCGCTTGCCGCTGACCCGATCCCGTGGGAACAGTTGCACGTCAAGGACATCGGTTTCTGCGCGCTGGACGCCAGGTGGCCGATCGGCCGTATCGCCGGGCGGGTGGACGCCGTCAGGGGGAGGGCATTCAAGCCGCCGGTGCGGGTGGTGGCCGTGCTGTCAGCGGCCGGCCGTGACGGCAGCGAACAGCTGGGAGCGCTCCGAACCGCGGTCCAGAACGCGGGGATCCCGGTGCAGCTGCACATCATCAGCGGGGACGAGTCGGTGTTGGCCGCCGCGACGGGCCCGAACATCTCCTCTGCATCGATCGCAGGCAGCAGTCCGGAGCTCTGCGCCCAGATCGTCGAGGCGAAACCCCATGTGCTACATCTCCTATGCCACGGCGGCGCCGAAGCCGGTGTTTCTCTGCTTAGCTTCGGGCGCATCGACGATTTCGATGCGGGCCGGATGGACGGAAGGCTGCGGTTGCCGGTCAGCGATCTTGTCGCCGCATTGCAGGCATGTGATCCGTGGCTGGTCGTACTTGCCGCGTGTGAGAGTGCGGGAGCGTCGGCCAGCGTCGCCAACGGTCGGGCTCTCGCTCATGAGATGGTCGAGAAAGGTATCACCGCGGTCATCGGTATGCGCAGGCTCGTCGATCTCACAGACACCAACCGCTTCTGCGAGCACCTCTACCCGGGCGTACTCGCAGAGATTCGCAAGGCAGTTCAGCCACTGGCAGACGGTGAATCCGGCGAGCGGATGATCGACTGGGCCATCACGCTGACCACTCCGCGAAAGGTCATGAGCAACGGTGACCCTGCGAAGGCGGACTCGTGGCTCGACCCCGTGCTGTACGCGCAGATGGAGGAACTGAGAATCTTTCCACCCCAACGGCTTTCGCCCGAGGAAATTGCCGAGCTGCAGGGTCGGCTGGATAAGTTTCGAGCGTTTCTGGCCGCGCAGGATCCGGCGACTCTCGCGCCCGACGTCGAGGCCGAGGTGCGCGCGCTGATCGCCGACACAGAAGAGAAGCTGGCTTCGGGCGGGGTGTAGTGCCGGCGTGAGCGACCTTCCGGAGTCGGTACAGATCAATGCCTGGCGCGGCGCCACGGCCGATAGCGGGCTGGCCGAGCGGGCAAACCGATGGGGGTCAAACGATGCGGGTCTGCCGCACAGCCAAGCGGCGCTGCCGCTTGGCGAGGTGGCCGACCCACGCAACTGGGCCCACAAAGACGTCGGCTACGGGGTACTACTGCGTGACAGCGACCTATCGCCGGCAGAGAAGGCTGCAGGGTTAGATGCACCCGCGCCGGTGCGCGAACTGCTTGCCGCGCGGCCGGATACGGTGTTGCTGCGGTGGAGCAGTACCGTCGGCGACCGCTTCGTCACGCGCTACTTCGCAGACGGCTCATCGCAGAGCCCAACGATCGGGCTGTCCGGTTTCGGCGTCGCCAAGGGTAAGTTGCCGCGCTACGTGCTAATCGTCGGAACACCCGACGTCATTCCATGGTCGGTGCAGTACGCCTTCGAAACCAGGCACGCGGTCGGCCGTCTCCCGCTGGACGAAGAGGGTCTCGGGAACTACGTCGACGCGATGCTGTCGGGCTGGCCGGATGCGGACGTCGATACCGGCGCGCCGCTGATGTGGACGGTATCGATACCTGGTGACATCACCGCCGAGATGCGTGCTGTCATCGCAAATCCATTGGAGGGCAAGTTCACCGGTGAACCCCGACTCCCGAACTTCGCTCATTTCTCCGATAACAGCGCGACGGGTGCCGAGCTGCTGAGCGCGTTGACGGCAGTCCGGCCAAGTCTGGTCGTGACATCAAGCCACGGTTTGACAGACGGAGACGGCCCCGGCTTGCTGAGCTCGCTCGGGCTGCCAGTGGACATCTCGCACGAACCGGTCGCGCTCGACGCGCTCGACGCGGCGATGCCGGCGGGCGCCATCTGGTACGCACAAGCATGCTGTTCGGCGGGCGGCGACTCGATCAGCAACTACGGGGGGCTGCTTACCCAAGGCTCTGTTGCGTTCGCGGCAGTACAGAGCGTCGCAAGGTTGGGGCCGACGGTGGCGCCCGCCGCGACAAGATTGCTCGGACGTCCGAAGCCAGTGCGCGCAGTGTTGGGGCACGTCGAGCCGACCTTCGACTGGACATTGAGGGTTGCCGAGACTGGACAAGGGCTTGGCGCACATATTGTTTCCGCGCTGTCGGACAACCTGATCGGAGACCACCAGCCGATCGGGTACGCATTCACGGACTATCGGTCTGGCGTTGGGGAGCTGCACACGCAATACGCGTCCACCCTGCAGCAGCTGCCGAGGGCCCAGGACCTCACGCAGCGAGATCGGATTCGTGACATCCTTACTCGTCTGCGGCTCACTGCAATCGACCGCCAGAGCCTGGTTCTGCTCGGAGACCCGACGGTCACGTTTCCCGCCACGCCATAACAGTTCCTTCAAGCTTCGCGAACTAGGCAGCAGCCCCTGTCGTCGGTCATCT
>JAJKIB010000361.1 GCA_021154745.1 Mycobacterium sp. | reverse complement strand
TGCCCGTTTTACCGGGATTCCGCGAGATGGCAATGCGGCGGATGTCAGCGGAACGCCGACGCCTTGTTACCGACCTGACGGCTCAGCGACGGGCTGCCGGACTCTCTCAGACCGAGATCGCAGCCAGGATGCGCACCTCCCAATCCGCCATCGCCAGGCTGGAGGCTGGAGACGCCGACATCCGGATTTCGACCCTCGAACGCTACGCCGCCGCCGTCGGCAGCCAGATCGCCTGGCAGGTGCGCCACGACACGCACACATCGGAGCAACCTCGATGACCGCACGTTTCGACCAGTCGACACCGCCGCCGTGGCCACCGACGCCTCCGGAATACCCTTGGCCACCACAGCGTCCAGAGACGCCTGAGCGCCCATGGCCGCAGCCGCAGCGGCCGATTCCTTCGCCCAGCCCCGCGCGAGGTGATTGGCCGGCGAGGTTGTACGACCGGCTGCTCGAACAGCGCATCGTCATGGCGCACGGACGGCTCGACGACGAGGCCGCAACTCGGCTATCAGCTCAGCTACTGACGCTAGACGCGGAGAACATGCAGCCGATTCGACTGGAGCTGCAGGGCCTCGACGCCGAGCTGCCTGCTGCCCTGACCCTGATGGGGGTTCTTGATGTCGTCCGGGCGCCGGTCTCCGCTTATGTCGGTGGCCGAATCAGCGGCCCTGCACTAGGTGTGCTCGCCGCCGCCGATCATCGCTACACGTACCCGAGCGCGCTGTTCATCCTTTGTGAACCGCGCATGCAATTCGATGGCACGGTGACGACGGTGGCGTCACAGGAAGAGATGGCCCGTGTCATGGAACGCGAGCTGGTGAGCAGGCTGGCCGCGGCCACCGGCCGCAGCACGGACGAGCTCCAGGCGGATTTCGAGCATCAGCGGGTCCTCACCGCCGGCCAAGCAGTCGACTACGGCTTGGTCCAAGGGCCGGCCGAGCCGCGAAGGCCCGCTCACGCCGGACTGCAACCTTGACTCAGCGCGTCATGCCGTCCATCTCGGGCATAGGTCCACCGCTCGGGATCGTCAGGCCAGGGATGGCGTCAGGAATGGTGGCACCCAGCACACCTAGCGTGAGCAGGATCGCTGCCGTGCCATAAGTGACGGCGGACCCCCACGGAAGCGTCTTCTCAGCGGCGATCAGGGCGGCGACGAACGCCATCCACGCGATGCTCATGACGCCGAGTACGAATAGCGATGCCATGAGCGCCCAGCAGCACCCACGCACCACGCACCGTGCTTCGCGGCCATCCGCAGCGCTCCGGACAAACCGTCGCGCCAGGAGCACAGTCCGAGCCGGGCGCGAGTCGAGGTGGAGCCGCCGCCCCAAACTTTGCCCGGCAGCAGATCCGCGGGAATGGTTCATTGGGTAACTCGGCTGATCTGCCGGACCGCCACGACGGCCGGATGCAGTTGGCCGGCGTGCCCGATTGCGGTCCGCGCCATCCACAAGTGCTGTTCGACCGGACAAAAATTTACGTACGTGACTGTAAATTCAGCGAACGAGGGGTGCGCTGCTTTAGCCTGTCACCCAGGGGGAATTTTATGGATTGCGAACAAGAGCAACTGCGCGGCGGGTCGGATCTGCTTGACCGGGTGACCGGCGATGACGTGCGGGTATGGCGGGCGCTGATACGCATTTCGCGGGCGGTCTTGGAAGCCCAACGGTTTGACGACGTACTAGAGGTGATCGCCGAAGAAACACTGGTGGCTCTTGGCGCGACGTCGGTCTCGATCAGCCGATGGAAGCACGAGCGGGGCGTACTACGAACTTTGATCAACGTTGGCGAGTTGGGGCCGGGCGAAGAACGCTGGCCCGCGAACGAGGAGTACTCGCTCACCGACTACAGATGTGTTCTCGACTCACTCCGACAGGGAGAGTCCTATGTCAACGCCGTAGACGACAAGGACGAGACGACCGCACCGTCCGTCGCACCGGTGCGCCGGCTGAAGAAAGCAAGTCAATTGGCCGTGCCGGTGATGTACGAGTCGCAGATGTGGGGTGAACTTTGGGCGACAGGTACCCGCGGACGGCTCTTAGGTTCCGACGACGTGCGACTGCTGGAAAGCATTGCCGCCCAGATATCCGTGGCGATCGGCCGGGCCGAGCTCTTCAGCGAGGTCTCGCGGTACGCCTACGAAGATCCGCTCACCCGACTGGCCAATCGCCGCGGGCTCGACGAGTGCCTGTGCGAACTGGCTGCCCGCGACAACGCACCGACGCTGCTCGTGTGCGATCTGGACGGCTTGAAGGAGGTGAACGACAGGGACGGCCATCCGGCTGGCGACGCGCTGCTGCGCGGCGTTGCCTGCGCCCTTCGCAATGTGGCGTCCGACTTCCGGGCTTCGCTGGTCGCACGCTACGGAGGTGACGAGTTCTGCGTCATCCTGCCGACTCCGTCCCTCACCGAGGCGGAGAGGTTTGCTCGGATCACCAGCGGCGCGATCGCGCGTGAGCTCGGCCCCGAGGTCACACTCTGCTGGGGCGCTGCCGCCGGCGATTCCGAAATCAGCAACCCACATGAGCTGATCGCCGCGGCCGACGCCGCCCTGATCGAAGCCAAACGACTCGGCCGCGGACGACTGCGGCTTCGCGGGCCTGGCGACCCCAGCATGCCGATGGGTCCAGATCGTCGTCGTGAACCTGTCGCCTCGGGTCGGCGCTCCGTTGACTCATTGATCGACCGTTATGTCGGACTGCTCGACCAGCGCCGGCCCACGACAACGCTTGCCGCCCTCGCGCTCCTTGCGTACGAGCTCTGCCACGCCGCCAACGCCGCCGCTTGGTCCTTGTCCGCTACGACGGACGATTTTGCGGCCCTTCGCACTGTCATGGGTGTCGACGCACAACTCGACCCGCACTCAGGTCTGCGCGTGGTCGAGCCGGCGAAAGACGTGTCCTACTCACTGTCCGACTACCCTGCCACCGCACATGCCATCACGTGCGGCAGCAGTTTCGTTGCAGGGCTCGACCTCGCCGGCTCAGACCCCGCCGAGGCCGAAGAGCTGCGCCGACTTGGATACCGAGCGCTACTCGGTGTAGGGGTGCGGGACTCACAGCGCGGCTACCTGCTCGAGGTTTACTCCGACGGCGATCACGCCGAACTGGCCGCCATCGCTTGCCACGCTCGTGTGCTTGCCCACTATGGCGTCCGGGCCGTCAGCGGACCGTCGGATGTAGGGGACGCGGACCCCGCGAGCTGACCGCTCCGCTCCGAAATGAATAACGGCGGGTGATCCGTTAACTCCGTTGCACCGCACCGACGCGGTCGGCTGCGGTCTTGACAGCGTCGTCGCGAGCCGCGCTGGCCTCGTCCTCGGTCAGGGTGCGGTCTGCGGCGCGGAATCGCAGCGCCAACGTCACCGATTTGCGGCCGTCGCCGATCTGCGGGCCGGTGTAGACGTCGAACAGCCGGACATCCTCGAGCAAGTCCCCCGCGCCGTCTCGCACGGCGTCGACCACCGTCTGAGCGGCGACATCCTCGCCCACGATCAGGCTGACGTCCTGGAAGACCGCCGGGAAGGGCGACACGGAAGGGGCGGGCAGCGCCTCGGTGAGCGGGATCGTGTCCAGGTCGAGCTCGACCGCGCACGTGCCCTTTGGCAGCCCGGCGCGCTCCACGACGGCGGGATGCAATTGGCCGGCGTGCCCGACGACCGTGTCTCCAACGAGCACCTCGGCGCAGCGGCCGGGGTGCCACGGCAACTGTTGTGCGACACGCAGTGTCAGCTCGACACCGGCGGCGCGGCCGATGACGCGCACCGCCTCGAATGCGTCGCTCGCCTCCACCGGCCGGCCGGGACCCCACGGACCCGCCGGCTCACGCAGCCCGGCCAGCACTACCCCGACGTGTTGCGGCTGGCGCGGCAGCGACGCGTCGAGGGCGGCGACCTCCTCACGGGTGGGCCTGCGATCGTTCGGAATGCGTTCGACCGCACGGGTTTCCGAGGTGGGCTCGACGACCTGTGCGATCGCGTACAGTGCGACGTCGACCGCACCACGGGACACGTTGCGCACCAAGGCTTCCAGCAGCCCGGGCAGCAGTGTCGTCGCGAGCTGCGGGCGGTCGGCCTCCAGCGGGTTGAGCACCCACGTGGTATTGCGGCGCGGATCGTCGACGGGCAGACCCCACTGGTCGAACACGCCGGCAGGCAGGAACGGTGTCGGCAGGATCTCGACATAGCCGGTGAGCGCCAACGACTTTCCGATCGCACGGCGGCGCTTCTGCGTCGGGGTGAGACCGCGCCCGGCCGGCGCCTGTGGCAGCACCGACGGGATGATTTCGAGGCCCTCCAACCGGAGCACCTCTTCGACGAGGTCGGCAGGCTCGCGGAGGTCCGGCCGCCAGCTCGGTGGGGTCGCCGTCACCCGGTCGCCGTCCGTCACCACCTCGGCACCGACCTGCGTCAGCCTGCGTTGCGTGGTGCCGTCGGCGTACTCGACGCCTGCGGTGCGGTCCGGCAGGTCGACGGCCATGCTCACCGGCGACTGCGCCCAGTCCTCCCGTGGCGGGTCACCGCGCCAGTCGGTCAGCTTGGGTTCGATTGTGCCGCCGGCGATATCGGCCAACAGCGTGGCTGCCCTGTCCAGGGCGGCAACCGAGACCGCCGGATCGACGGTGCGTTCATAGCGTCGGCCCGACTCGCTCGTCAGGTGTAGCCGGCGCTGGGTCCGCGACACTGCGGCGGGATCCCACACCGCCGCCTCCAGCATCAGATCGGTGGTGGTGTCGCGCACCTCGGTCGTGCCTGCACCCATGATGCCGCCGATCGCCGCGGTCGCGACGTCGTCGACGATGAGCACGTCGCGCGGATCGAGCTTGCGTTCGATGTCGTCGAGCGTGACGACCGTCTCCCCCGGCTCGGCGAAACGAACCTTGAAGCCGCCGGTGATCAGCGTGCGGTCGTGGGCGTGCATCGGGTGACCCAGCTCGAGCATCACGTAGTTCGTGACGTCCACCGCGGGCGTGATCGCGCGGATGCCGCTCAACAACAGCCGACGTTGCATCCACCACGGCGAGACCGCGGTCGGGTCGACACCGATGACGGGCCGCAGACCGAATCGGATGACGCCGGTGCCGGGCTGAATGGTCAACGGCAGAGCCTCGCCCTCGGCGGGCAGCGGCGGTACGTCGGCTGGATCGACGTAGTCGAGGTCGTAGGCGCAGGCGATTTCGCGGGCCATGCCTCGCACCGACAGGCAGTATCCGCGGTCCGGCGTGATGGCCAGGTGGAACACCACGTCGTCCAGGCCGAGCAGGTCGGCGGCCGGGGTTCCCGGCTCAGCGGTGCCGGGCGGAAGAACCAGGATGCCGGAATGGTCTGTGCCCAAGTTGAGTTCGGCCGTCGAGCAAATCATCCCGTCGGAGGTGCGCCCGTAGGTTTTGCGCGTCGCAATGGTGAAATCCCCAGGCAGCACTGTGCCTGGGAGCGCGACCACCACCAGGTCGCTGACGGCAAAATTCGTTGCGCCACAGACGATATCGCGCGGGTCGGCTTCACCGACATCGACCTTGACGGCGCGGATCGGCTTCTTGAACTCGGTGAGTTCCTCGAACTCGACGACCCGTCCGACGGTCAGCGGACCTGTGACGGGCCCCACCGGGATGATCTCCTCGACCTCGTGGCCGATCCGGATCAGCGTCTGCTCCAGCTCGTCGGGTGAGGGTTCCCACCCGGGTGCGCCGACGTTGATAACCTCGCGCAGCCAGCTGTATGGAAGCCGCATCAGGCTCCTACCCCGAACGGCAGCGAGAAGCGGACGTCACCTTCGACCATGTCGCGCATGTCGGGAATGCCGTTGCGGAACTGCAGGGTCCGCTCCAGCCCCATGCCGAACGCGAAGCCGGAGTAGACGTCGGGGTCAATGCCGCAGGCGCGCAACACATTCGGGTTGACCATGCCGCATCCTCCCCACTCCACCCAGCCAGGGCCGCCCTTCTTGTTGGGGAACCAGACGTCGACCTCGGCGGACGGCTCGGTGAACGGGAAGAAGTGCGGGCGGAACCGGGTACGGCCCTGCGGGCCGAACTCGGAGCGGGCCAAGGCGTCCAGCGTGCCGCGCAAGTGCGCCATCGTGAGGCCCTTGTCCACCGCCAGTCCCTCCACCTGGTGGAAGACCGGGGTGTGGGTGGCGTCGAGCTCGTCGGTCCGGAAGGTCCGGCCGATGGAGATGATGTACACAGGCAAGTCGCGTTCCAGCAGCGCGCGGATCTGCACCGGCGAGGTGTGCGTGCGCAACACCTGGCGGGAGCCTTCGGGAGCGACATAAAAGGTGTCCTGCTCACTGCGCGCCGGGTGATCGGGCGGGAAATTCAGCGCGTCGAAGTTGAACTGCTCGGTCTCGACCTCGGGTCCCTCGGCCAACTCCCAGCCCATCGCGACGAACGTGTCGCCGATGTGGTCGGCCAGGATGGTGATCGGGTGCCGGGCGCCGATCGGCTGGCGAGTCGAGGGCAGCGTGACGTCGATGCGCTCGGCGACCAGGACGGCGGCGTCGCGCTCGGCCCGCAGGGCGGCCAGGCGCTCGTCGTAGGTGCGCTGCGCCTCGGTGCGCGCCACGTTGACCCGCTTGCCTGCATCAGCTCGGTCGGCCTTGGGCAGCGAACCAAGCGCCTGGCGGGCCAACGCGATCGGCGAGCGGTCGCCGAGATGCTCGGTCTTGGCACGGCCCAGTTCGTCCAGATCGGCTGCCAGGTCGAAGGCATGCTGGGCCGCGCTGACGGCTTTGGTCAGCGCTTCTTCCGATAAATCCATTGGCTGATCAGCCACCCGGCGATCATAGGCGATGGCGTGATCACGCTTCGCAGGCGTTTCTTTGCGTCGCGATGGCTCGAGTGTGGGGATGGCGCACGGGTTTGCGACGGATGCGCGTCTTGACCCAACACTCGGCGATCACGGCACCAGCCAGACCAGCGGCCGTTGCGACGAGCCAGTCGGTGCTGGCCAGCACCAGGTAGCCGAACGCTGCGCCCACGCCGAGCAGCGTCAACCGCACCGGCGTCCAGTGGTCCGGCGGACGGAACCGCGTGGCGAACAACATGCCCAGCGCCAGCGCCACCCCATGTCCGACGTCGGTGAAGTCATGGCCGGCAGTCACCACCGCCACCCCAAGGGCCAGCAAGCATCCGATCCACGCCGGGCGCCAGCGCACTGGTATCCCCGCGGTCAGTGAGCCCAGCACCGCCGCGGCCCCGTAGCTCATGCCGACGTCCGATGCGCGGCTGACCGACAGCGGCAGCCATCCCAGTTGGATCGCCGCCGTCAGGCCTGCGGCGACCACCAGGGTGGCGCCGATGTGCCCGGCGGCGAACGTCACCGCCAACAGGCCGCTGCGATACGTCAACTCCGCCGCCGCGAGAAGGCAGACCAAGCCGGGCAGCCACACATAGATCGGCCCGGCATCGACGACGAACGCGCTGCCCAGCAGCGTGCCGAAATGCCCGTGGCTGAGGTTGTGCAGGTTGGTGCTGACATGGCGGATCACCCCTTCCTGCACCTGCGGGCCGAGGGCGTACAAAGCTACGGTGACGGAGGTCACGATCACTGCATACGCGACGGTGACGCGGACCCGTGCCAGCCGGGTTACCAGTTGGAGAAACATCTGAACAACCACTATGCGCCCGCTGCGCCTTCGCCGTCGTCCTCGCCGCCTGGCAACTGCCTGCGAGTTCTCAGCCGGTACATGGTCAGATCGGCAGGCACGCCGTCCTGCTTGGCCGTAAAGACTTGCCTGCGAATCCGTTTGGCCGTCACGCCCAGCGTTTCGAAGTCCTCGTCGGAAATGGCTTCCAGGGTGGACGCAGATGCCACCAGTTCGCCCCTGGTGGCCCGCTCCATCACCCGTGCCGCGATGTTGACGTCCACCCCGAGCCAGTCCGAACCGATCCGCTGCGGACGGCCGGTATGGATGCCCACCCGCATCCGCGGTGTATAACCATCGACATCAAGGGATTTCACCGCCTCACGGGCAGCTATGGCGGCGCGCACCGCGGTGACCGGTTCCGAAAACACCGCCATAATGCCGTCGCCCATCCGCTTGACGATGTGACCGCCCGCCTCCAGCAGCGGCGGCTCGACGACTTGCGAAACGCGGCGCAACAACTTCAACGTCGCCTCATCGCCGACCCTCAACGACCACGCGGAGAAGCCGACAAGGTCGGTAAACACCAGCGTCACCTCACGATTCGCGGGCTTACCCGACACCCGCTCGGTCAGTGCCTGCCAGACCTGCAGCGCTCCCAGACTCATTTCCCGTGAGGCGGCCTCACGCTCCAGCAGCCGATCGGCGGCCCTGGCGGCGGCGCGCGGCCCCCCAACTCCGTCCACCGACAACGGATCTCCGAACTCTGGATCACCCGGCAGTGCCCGCCGCGCGCGGCGCAGGAAAGCGATGATCGCCGGGCTGTGATTGGTGTCCTTCAGCCATCCCATCGGTCCGGATGACCGTGGCGGCGAGGCCGGCCGATCCGGCGCCTCGTCGATTTCCCCGATACCGCCGGATCGTTCATCGAACGACTCGACATTCACAGCGCCAAGCGTATGTGCCGCTGCTCGCGAGCGGCAATCGAGCGGCAAACAGGCCGGTCACGAGGGTGTGGCACGCCGGTAGCCGGTGCATAACAGTGCGCCGCCACGCCCCGCAAATCGTAGACAACATGCGTTGTCAACATTATCGTTGAGCTGTGCGTTCAACGACGACCGCAAACAGGGGCGGCCCACTTGGTCCCGACTCACTGACGTGGAAGTACTTCGGCGACCTGCGCACCGGCATGCTCGGCGTGTGGATCGGTGCGATCCAGAACATGTATCCCGAACTCGGCGCCGGCGTCGAGGACCACTCGGTCATCCTGCGTGAGCCGTTGCAGCGCGTCGCGCGGTCGGTGTACCCGATCATGGGCGTGGTCTACGACGGCGATCGCGCCGCGCAGACCGGTGAGCAGATCAAGGGCTACCACAAAACGATCAAGGGCATCGACGCCGAAGGTCGTCGCTACCATGCGCTGAATCCCGAGACCTTCTATTGGGCCCACGCCACCTTCTTCATGCTGATCATCAAGACCGCCGAGTACTTCTGTGGCGGGCTGACGGACGCTGAGAAACGCCAGCTGTTCGACGAGCACGTGGAGTGGTACCGGATGTACGGCATGAGCATGCGGCCGGTCCCCGAGACCTGGGAGGACTTCCAGGAGTACTGGGATCGCAAGTGCAGCGAGGAGCTCGAGATCAACAAGGCCACGCTGGACATCTTCACGATCCGCATTCCCAAACCGTGGTTCGTGCTGATGCCGACCGCGGTGTGGGACCAGCTGTTCAAGCCGATGGTCGGAGCACAGCGCTGGATCGCGGCCGGGCTGTTCGACGACGCGGTGCGCGAGAAGGCCGGCATGCGGTGGACGCAGGGCGATGAGGTGCTGCTGCGGCTGTTCGGCAAGCTCGTCGAGCTCGCGTTCGTCGTGGTGCCCGACGAGATCCGGTTACACCCGCGGGCGCTGGCCGCCTACCGCCGCGCGCAGGGCCGCCTGCCCGCCGATACTCCGCTTGTCGAGGCGCCGGCGTTCATGTCGCCGCCGCCTGACCGGCGCGGCCTGCCGATGCACTATCTGCCGCCCCGCAAGACGCTGCTTGATCGTGCCGGGTCGCTGGTGCACACCACATTCTCTCTGGCGGGTCTGCGTCCGGCACGCGGACGCGGTAAGGCAGCCTGATTGCATGCTCGAGTGGTCTGATGTCGACCTTGCCGTGCGCGATGCCGTCCGCGAGTTCGTGGAAAAGGAGATTCGCCCGCACGTCGATGCGCTGGAAAGCGGCGAGATGGAGCCCTACCCCATCATTCGCAAGCTGTTCGCGACGTTCGGCATCGCGGACATGGCGCGCGATTCGCTGAACAAGCGACTGGCCCGATTGCGCGAGGGTAGCGAGTCCTCCGGCAAGGCGTCCTCGGGCGGCATGTTCGGCGACGGCGCCCCAGGCATGGGTTTCGTCGTGGTCAGTGAGTTGTGCCGGGTGTGTATGGGCGTCGTCACCGGGATGGGCGTCAGCCTCGGCCTCACGGTGCCGACGATCATGGGCCGCGGCACGCTCGCCCAGCAGGAACGCTGGCTGCCGGACCTGGTCACCTACGACAAGGTGGGCGCGTGGGCGATCACCGAACCGGACTCGGGGTCGGATGCGTTCGGCGGCATGAAGTCCTATGTGGTGCGCGACGGTGACGGCTACATCCTCAACGGCCAGAAGACCTTCATCACCAACGGTCCCGACGCCGACGTCGTGGTGGTCTACGCCAAGCTCGACGAACCCGGCGTCGACAAGCGTGACCGCAAGGTGCTCACCTTCGTGCTGGATCGCGGCATGGAGGGCTTCGTGCAGTCAAAGCCGTTCCGCAAGATGGGCATTCACAGCTCGCGTACCGGCGAGCTGTTCTTCAGCAAAGTACGGCTTGGCAGGGATCGGCTGCTCGGTGAAACCGAGGAAAACTCGGGTGACGGCCGTGCCAGCGCCCGCGCGAATTTCTCCGCCGAGCGCATCGGGGTGGCGGCGATGGCACTGGGCGTCATCGAGGAATGCCTGCGGCTATGTGTCGACTACGCGAAGAGCCGCAAGCTGTGGGGTCAGGAGATCGGCCAGTTCCAGCTGATCCAGCTCAAGCTGGCCAACATGGAACTGGCCCGAATGAACGTGCGCAACATGCTGTTTCGGGTGATCGAGGCGACGCAGACAGGTAAGCAGATCTCGCTGCCGGAGGCGTCGGCGATCAAGTGGTATTGCTCGCAGGCGGCCACCGATGTCGCGATGGACGCGGTGCAGCTGTTCGGCGGCAACGGGTACATGACCGAGTACCGGGTGGAACAGCTGGCCCGCGACGCCAAGTCGCTGATGATCTACGCCGGCAGCAATGAGGTGCAGATCACGCACGTGGCCCGCGATCTGCTCAACGGCGGCTAGGCGGCCGGGAAATCGGGGCTATAGCCTTCGTGCCCGGCTCTGCGCGACATCTCAGCGACACGCGCATGTAATGCCAAGACTCGTTGGCTTATCCGATGTTCGGTTCCTCGCGGCATTGATACCGGGCCATATCGGCCGCGACCCAGTCGGTGAACCCTGCCGTGAGTCATCTCCCAACGCAATGCGTCGGATACCGCCTTCGACGGCCGTCCACCGACACCGAAGCCGTGGTAGGTCAGCGCATCGACGAGTTCTGCGACCGTAGCCGGGCCATGATCGAACAGATACGTGGTGAGCAGGTACCGGAGCTCGGTTCCCTTAACCCGCAGTGTGTTGCTCATCGCCAGACCATGACATACCGGTGTGACATCCGGCTGTTGTCGCTGAGTTGTCGCTGGGAGCCGGGCAAACAGCTAGTTGCGGCGACCGGCGCGGGCGCTTTGGTAAAGACAGATCGAAGCGGCGGAGGCCACATTGAGGCTTTCAGCGCCTCCTCGCATCGGTATGTGCACCCGGTGAGTGGCCATGTCCGCCAGTTCGATTGGCAGGCCCTGCGATTCGGGTCCGAACAGCCACGCCGTCGGCCCGTCCAGTGCCGCGTCGTCGAGACTGACCTCGCCGTCGACCGTCGTCGCCAGCACCTGGAGATCGGCGTCGCTCAGCGCGCTGACGACGGTGGCGGCCTCGGGGTCGGATACCACCGGGATCGAGAAGATGCTGCCCGCCGACGCCCGCAGGCACTTTCCGTTGTAGGGATCGACGCTGTGCCCGGCCAGCACCACGGCGTCCGCACCCATCGCGTCGGCGATGCGGATCAGCGTGCCCGCATTGCCGGGTTCGGAGATGTCCACCGCAACGGCCACCAGCCACGGCGAACCGGCGAGCACGTCGTCCAACGTAGTTTCGGGCACCGAACACACCGCCACCAGTCCGGCCGGAGTCACGGTATCGGACAAGGCTTTTGCCGCACGCTCGGTCACCAGATGCACCGGCGCGCCGGTGAGCATGGTGCCGAACCGGGTCAAGGCGGATTCGGTTGCGAACACCTCAGAGACGAGTCCGCGCCGCAGCGCGGCCTCGACGAGATTGGGCCCCTCGGCGAGAAAGCGTGCGGCGCGGCGCCGCCCGACGTGGCGGTGCAGCTTGACCGCCGCCGCCACGCGGGCAGAGCGCTCCGTGAGCGTCAGGCAGCCTCGCCCGACGGCGCATTCACATCAGTGGGCAGCGCGCCCCTGGCGACCTCAACCAGCGCCGTGAAGGCGGCAGGGTCACTGACCGCGATCTCGGCGAGGTTCTTGCGGTCCACCTCGACACCGGCGGCCTTCAGGCCCTGGATGAGCCTGTTGTAGGTGATGTCGTTGGCGCGGGCGGCCGCGTTGATCCGGGAGATCCACAGCTTGCGGAACTCGCCCTTGCGGGCACGCCGGTCACGGTAGGCATAGGTCAACGAATGCAGCTGCTGCTCTTTGGCTTTGCGATACAGGCGCGACCGCTGACCGCGGTAACCCTTCGAGGCCTTGAGTACTGTGCGGCGCTTCTTCTGCGCGTTTACTGCGCGCTTCACGCGTGCCATGGGAGTGTTCCTATTCGTTCAGGTCGTACGGACTTGGGGGCTAATTAGCCGTTCAGCAGCTTCTTGACGCGCGAGCGGTCGTTGGCCGCCACCTCGGTACGACCTTCCAGCCGACGGGTGCGCTTGGTCGGCTTGTGCTCGAGCAAGTGTCGACGGTTGGCCTTCTGGCGCACGATCTTTCCGGTCCCGGTCTTGCGGAACCGCTTCGAAGCGCCGCTGTGGGTCTTCGCCTTGGGCATCTGTCCTCAGTTCTGTGATGTGTCGGTCTGTGCTTCGCTGGGCTGGGCGCTGGCGCGCTGCGCAGCCGGTGCGTCTGCATCGTGCGCCGCCTTGGCGCGAGTCTTCGCGCCGCGGTGCGGAGCCAGCACCATCGTCATGTTGCGGCCGTCCTGCTTGGCCGACGTCTCGACGAAGCCGTAGTCGGCGACGTCGGCGCCCAGCCGCTGCAACAGCCGGTAGCCCAGCTCGGGCCGCGACTGCTCGCGTCCGCGGAACATGATGGTGACTTTGACCTTCGACCCCGCTTGCAGGAAGCGGACCACGTGCCCCTTTTTGGTCTCGTAGTCGTGAGGGTCGATCTTGGGTCGCAGCTTCTGTTCCTTGACGACGGTCTGCTGCTGATTCTTGCGAGACTCGCGTGCCTTCTGAGCCGTCTCGTACTTGAACTTGCCGTAGTCCATGAT
>JAJKIB010000360.1 GCA_021154745.1 Mycobacterium sp. | reverse complement strand
CCGCCCAGCGCCGGCCGCGGCGCCAGCCGTCGAACCGGAACAAACACCCCCCGGCCTGCACGTCGCCATGGAAGCGGCGACCCCGCTCGTGCGCCCCAGCAGCGGAGACAGCGGCGTCGACGAGGAAACGGCACGGCGCCGGCGGATGGCCGATATCCGCGCCGAGATGGCCGACGACATCTCGCACGGTGTGCTGTTCTCGATGGCGCACGAGCGAGGCGTGTCGGGCGGACTGGTGGTTGCCAGCCGGTGGGACCTGCTCGAGGCTATTCTGCGAGTCGAGGGCTTGCGGGCCGAGGATGGCTGCGCAACCACTGAGGAGGCGGAACGTCTGGATCAGCTACTGCGTGAGGCGCGCCAGCGCGACGCGGAGGCCAAGGCCGTTGCCCGAGAGCTCGAGGCGGAACGGACGATCCAGACCAGGCCGCCCGAGGAGCGCCGAAGCCAATACCGGTAGGGAGACGCTGTAACCGGTTTTTGACATCGGGGCTACGATGCTTTAGCTTTCGGCGCTAGTGGGGTGATTCAAACGCGGGCACGCTCCGTCCCGCGCGGTCGATGACTAGACAGATCCACGATATTCACTGGACCAGGGTCGGGTCCGTTGGTTGGTTGCTCGCGGTGCTGATCACCGCGGCGATCGGCACGATCCCGGCGTCCGCGGCCGTCAACCCCTACCGTCTGCGCGACTTCGACCACAGCGGCACAGCGTGCGCCTCGATCAGCACCACGTCGGGAGACGCCGGGTTCTACAAGACGGCCGCGCCGAACAACATCACCGGGGTGACGTTCGACGGCACCGATCTGCTGTTCTCCTGCTGGACCGACAACACGATCACCGCTATCCGGCCGGTGGCCTCACAGACGATTTTCGCCAAGGACACGGCCGTCGGGAGCAACGGCATCTACCGGGTGACCGGCCTGAACGGCATAGGGGGGTTGGCGTGGGATCCAACGCACAACGTGCTCTGGGCATGCAACCTCAGCGCATTCGTTGGTGGGGACAAGAACAAGGGCTCCGATCTCGGCTACATCCGGCTGAATGCGAACGGCACGGCCACATTCACGCACTTCGCGACCGCCCCCGACGGCTGCGTGAACAGCGTCGACTACAACCCAACCACCTCCGTCGTGTCATCGTCTGGTGTCACCAACCAGGATTCCACCAAGACGTTTGACAGGTATGTGGTCAAGCCGGATCTGACCGCAGGCACACTGACGAAGTTCATGCCCGGAACGCTGACGCACGACGGGTACGTCTCGGGCGTGCAATCGACCACCAACGGCATGTATCTGGCCGACCAGCACGGCCCCACCAAGACCCTCCACTACACGACCGACTTCGTCAGCTCCACGCTGGTTTCGTCGACGACGACTCGCAGGTACGAAGATCTCGCTTGCGACCCAGTCACCTTCGCCCCCAAGACCGTGATCTGGGTGGAGTGGTTTGACCACAACCAGCTGCTGCCGTTCGAGACGACCGATACCTGCATCGGTATCTCGGCCCCTCCGCCGACGCTCCAGATCAGTCAAGACGCGCCGTCGCCGGTCGTGGCCGACAGCAACATGTCGTTCACGGTGCACGTCACCAATCCCGGAGCAGCCGGGCAGACCGGCGTCACGGTAACCGACACGCCGCCAGCCAATACGATCTTCCAATCCGCACAGCCGAGCCAGGGCAGTTGCTCGGGCACCACCGCAATCACATGCTCGCTCGGCTCGCTGGCCGGCGGAGCAACGGCGACGCTGACGGTGACGGTGACCCCGATCCAGCCGGGAACGATCTCCAACGCTGCGTCTGCGGTGTCCAACGAGGCGTCTCAGGTTTCGTCTAACCGGTCGGGGACGGTTAATGCCGAGTCCGGTGTGTCGTACGTCAGCGTGGGCGACAGCGGATATTCGCCGAGCTCACTGACGGTCCCGATGGGCTCGGTGGTCCAATACAACATCTTCGGTTCAGCAGCTCACGACATCAGCGAGAATCAGACTCATCTGTTCGATACCGGCGTGAAGTCGCCGACCAGTTTCGCACGCCAACAGTTTAACGCGGCCGGCTTGTACACCATCGTCGACAGTCCTTCCGGAAAGACTCAGACCGTTCGCATTGCGCCGAGTGGGCCGGCAGCAGCAACTTCCGGAGCGCCGTTCACAATCACCTGGTCGGCGAATCCGCTGCCCTCCGGATACCGTGAGGACGTTCAGGTACTCCTACCGGGTTCGTCCACGTGGACTGATTGGATGCTTCTGCAAGCGGGGACTTCCGGCAGCTACACGGCCTCAACGTCTGGCCAGTATCAATTCCGTGCCCGGCTCCGACTTCCGGGAACAGGATCGGTGGCATACGGACCCGCGTGGAGCGTGTCGGTCAGCTAAGGGCTCACGGTAGGCGTTGGGGGCGAGGCGACCCACTGATCGCCCCGCCTCCGAGCACGCTTTCTGCTGTGCAGGTCAGCCGCTGACCAGCACCGCCCCGTTTCCGTTCGCCAGCGTCACCGAGCCAACCGATGATCCCGAGACCGTCTTGTAGGTGCCCCCGAGGTTTACGGTCGCGCTCGATCCGCTCACGTTTGCCACGACGACCCCGCCGGTGAACTTCCGCTCGTAGACCCCCGGCGCCACCTGGTACCCGGACACCGCCGTCGCCGTCTGAGTCGGCGAGCCGATCGGCAAGCGATACAGCGGAGACGTATCCGTGTAGGAGTGCTTCGCCGTGCTGCAGAAGGCCAACCAGGCGTTGCCGTTGTTCCCGAGCAGATAGGAGGCGGTGACGAACTGCCGCCAGGTCTCCTCGTTGGTGGTCGGCGCATCGGTGAAACCGACCTGGATCGACTTCCCCTTGGACTGAGCGTCGATCATCATGTCGATGTTCTTGGTCCAGTAGGACTGCTTCGTCCACTGCGTCTTGTTCGCGTTCAGGAAATGCTCGGACTCGAACGCGGCGATCCCGTAGCCGTTGATCAGATTGGTGGGCATGCCCCAGTAGCGGGCACCGCCCTCATAGGAATTGCCGATCACCGGCTTGCCGGTGAACTGCTGGATCGTCTGCCCGATCTGGCCCATCTGCGCCATCCAGGTCGACATCGTGTACAGCTGTTTGGTCGTAGGATTGACCGGCAGCGCCGTTGCCCAACTCGAGTTGAGCGCGCTTGAGATCTGATCGACGAAACAGCCGTTGGCGAGCGGTGCCTGCGCCAGGTTCTGGGCGCAGAGGTGCTTGACATAGTCGATCCAGCCGGCGTAGCCGTTCCAGGTCTGCGTCGAAAGCGGGTACATCGCACAGTTCCCGTTCGGCGACTTCACCTTGGCTCCCGACGAGCTGTAGAGGTACCAGCTGGCCGGAAAGGTCGAACAGTCCTTCGACTGGGCCAGCTCGCCGTTCACGTACAGGTACAGCTGGACGTTCGGATTCGCCTGCCGCATGGCCCCGCCGTATTGCCTGATCTGGACCGTCAGGCCCGAGACAATGTCGGACATTTTCGCCGCGGCGACGGCGTCGCTCTGGGTTGCGCTGGCGCTGCCCTGCAACCCCGAGAACATGTGGATGCCGACCGCCGTCGGCGTCGTGGTCGAAGAATCCGCCGGTCGGGCGATGAACCCACTCGCCAGCATACACACTAGCCCCACCCCCGTGAGGCACGTCAGACTGCGCACAAGAGACCCCCTGTTCCTTGCTGACAGGTGGGTTATCGGCTCCGCGAGCCAACATGCTGAGGAAACAAATGTGAAAATTCCAGCATGGTCGCCTTACAACTGCGCCCATGTGCAGCCGCAGGCGGGCCGTCGCCTGCTCCTACTTGCTGAGCACGATGCCTCGCGCCGACGCCAGGGTGACGCTCGAGTACGTCTTACCGCTCACATCGCGGTACGTCCCGCCCAGCGACACCGTTGTGCTTGAACCGCTCAGGTTGACGATGGCAAGGCCGCTGGTGAACCGACGCAGGAACACTCCGGAACGGATCTGGTACCCGGACACGGAGGAGGCCGTCTGCGTCGGGCTGCCGATCGGACGCTTGTACAACGGTGAGGGGTCGGTGTAGGGGTGCTTGCTCGAGCTCGAAAACGCCATCCAGGCGCGACCGTTGTTTCCCAGTAGGTAGGAGGCGACCACGTACTGACGCCAGATCTCCTCATTGGTGGCCGGAGCATTGGTGAAGGCGACCTCAACGCCCTTTCCGTGAGCCTGGCCGTCGATCATCATGTTGACGTTCTGGGTCCAGTAGGATAGCTGCGTCCACTGGGTGTGGTTGGCGTTCAGGAAATGTTCAGATTCGAACCCCGAGATCACGTAGCCGTTGACGATGTTGGTGGGTACACCCCAGTACCGCGCCCCACCCTCGTAGGAGTTTCCTACCACGGGCTTTCCGGTGAAGCTCTGGATCCGCTGCCCGATCAGACCCATCTGCGCCATCCATGTCGAGGCCCGGTAGAGCGCTCGGGTGGCCGGGTCGACCGGCAGCCCGGTGGCGAACCCGGAGTTGAGCGCGCTCGAGATTTGATCGACGAAGCAGCCGTTGGCGAGCGGCGCCGTCCGCAGCCCGTCGGCGCACTGGTGCCGGACGTAGTCGATCCAGCCGTTGTAACCATTCCAGGGTTGAGTGGAGAGCGGGTACATCGCACAGTTTCCGATCGTGCCCGACTTCACCTTCGCCCCGCTCTTGGTATGGAGGTACCAGCTTGCTGGGAACGTCGAGCAGTCCTTCGATTGGGCGAGTTCTCCATTGACGTACACATACAGAGCAACGTTGGGGTTCGCTTGCCGCATGGCCGGGCCGAATTTATGAAGCTGCACAGCTAGACCGCTGACGACGTCGGACATTCTCGCCGCGGACACCGCGTCCGCCTGCGTGGCGCTCTGGTTGCCCTGCAACCCGGCGAACAGATGAACCCCACTCGAGGTCGTGGACGCAGCCGAAGCCGCAGCACTACTCCAGTTCAAAACAGCACATACCACGCACAGCGATGCGAGGATGACCCGGAACTTCACAAAGACCCCCCTAGGTTCTTTTCCCTTCCGGGTGTTCTGTCACTCAAGTATCAACATCACTTGAACACGCTGTCAGCGTTCCGCAAGGAACCGTGAGGAGACGATGAACCCACGACGGTGTTCGAAATAGGACTTGACATGGCCGCGCCCCGGTGGGAGCATCCCGCACGGTAGGCTCCCAATACGGCCTTTGGGGGGAGGGGCGATATGTCAGCGTTGCTTGGGTTTCCGCGCCGGTCCAGAGCGGCTGCGGCCCTCGCCATCGTCCCTGTGATCCTGTTGGCAAGCTCAGCCAGCGCCGCCGGTGGCGATCCCAACACCCAGGCCCAGTACCTGCACGGTGCCGGGCACTCATCGTTTTCCGCGGCAACCGCCATAACCACCGGGAACGCCGGCAGCTTGGCAGTGGCCTGGCATTGGCACCCGGACGCTCCCGCCGCGGGCCATCCGCGGAACGATCTTTACAGCTCACCGGCCGTGGTCGGCGGCGTGGTCTATACCGGTTCCAACTCCGGTGATTTTTACGCGATCAGCCTGGCCACCGGAAACGTTATCTGGAAGAAAGATCTTGGATTCGTCCCGCAGCTCACCTGCCAAGCTCGCGGGACGTCCGCCTCGGCGGCCGTGCTACCGGATCCCGTCTCCCATACGCTGACCGTCTACGAGGCCGGCGGTGACGGCTATCTCTACGCACTCGATGCGGCCACCGGCGCCACCATCTGGAAGTCGGCGGTGCACGTGCACAGCCCGGGGGCAAATGACTGGTTCGACTGGTCGTCCCCGACAGTGGCCAAGGGCAAGATCTACGTCGGCCTGACATCGCAGTGTGACAAGCCGCTCACACGAGGCGGCGTCAAGAAGTACGATCAGCACACGGGCAAGCCGCTGGGCACCTACCACGCCACGCCGCGGGGAGTCGGCGGAGGCGGCGTATGGTCATCGGTGGCGGTCCGCCGAAACTCGGTCTGGGCAACGACTGGGACGCCGCCTGTGCACGGAAAGCCTCCCGGCACCGACGCCGTCAGCATCGTCAGGCTGAACGCACGCACCATGAAGCGGGTCGGCAGATGGACGGTGCCGCTGGCCCATCCAGGGATCGACCAGGACTTCGGCGCCAGCCCCGTACTGTTCCCGGCCGTCGTCAAGGGGCGCAGGACGGAACTGGTGGGCGCGATGAACAAGAACGGCATCTTCTATGCCTGGCGCGCAGCGCATCCCGGGCGAGGACCCGTCTGGAAGCACCGGATCGACAATCCTGTCACACCCTCGATCCCGGCCGCCGTCTGGAATCAGCAGAAGCGGCTCTGGATCGCCGGCAACACCACCACCATCAAGGGCACGACCTACAAGGGATCGGTTCGCAGCTACACGGTTCGGGGCAAGTTCCTGTGGGCTCGCGGGCTGCCGGCTGCCGTCCTGGGAACACCGTCGCTGAACTCCTCGAACGTGCTTGCAGTCGCCACGTACGACAGCATCAAGGGCGCGCCCACCGGTAGCCCTCAGGATGGCTGCTACCTGCTCAACGCGAAGACCGGCGTGGTCGTGAAGAAGTTCCTGAACGGAGCAGAGTTCGCGCAGCCGGTGTTTGTGGGGCCGTATCTGCTCCTGGCCACCCGGCACAACGGCCTGTACGCGTACCACGTGTAGGTTCAGGTCGCTCCAGAAGTCAGCGACAACGACAAGGGCGTCTACTTCTTCGCCATCACTGGTTAGGTAACCGTTCGCCGGCGCAGGAGGATTGGCGCGGACCAAGAATCACAGGAAGCTTCCAACTCCTGTGTAGGAAAGTTCCCGCGTCATGCACGGACTGAAGAACCGCCTCACCTGGTATCGTCTACGCGACCCCGGTCATCCCGAGTGCATCTACGGCGATGACATCGACGATGCGGAGCATGCGTTCCGGCGAGCCGCGAAGCTGGCCGGGTTCTACCAGCGTCCGGTCGAGGTGTGTCACGTGGTCGGTGGCCGACTCGTGCGGCCGGTGGGGGCGCCGGTCGATCCGGGACCGACGGCGCCGGTCGGCTAGGGCTGCCGCACTTGGTCAGGGTCGGCCACCCTGCTGCGACGGGACGGGTCTGTACGCTGCTGCCTTGAGCATGTCCCGGCACGACGCCGTCGCCCAGGCACCGCGCGCACCGCGCCTGCCGGTTCCGGCCGTGCTCGGCGTCTCGGTGATCTGCGCAGGCGCGGCCTACCCCGTGACCGGTGCCGCGCTCGGCCTGACCAGCCCGGCGGTGATCTCGGTCTGTCGCGCCCTGGTCGGCGGACTGGTGATGCTACCGGTGCTGCGCCTGGTCGGCGCGCGGCTGCCGTCGACCTGGGTGGGATGGGGCTG
>JAJKIB010000359.1 GCA_021154745.1 Mycobacterium sp. | reverse complement strand
TCCGCCATTCACAAGCCGATCAAGTCACCAGCCATTCAAGATTTCAGGTGCAGCCGACACATCGATGTCAGGCGGCTTCCGCGGGCGCCAGCTTTTCGCACAGCAGCGCCGCCAAATCGCGAATGGAGGTTGTGGCGATGTCGCCCGCAGTGAGGCGTACTCCCGTTTCGGACTCTATGCGGGTACGCAGTTCGAGGGCGCCCAGCGAGTCAACGCCGTACTCGGCGAGCGGCCGGTCGGGATCGATGTTGCGACGCAAGATCAGGCTGACTTGATCGGAGAGCAGTCGCCGCAGCCGGGTGGGCCACTCATCTCGTGGTAACTCATTGAGCTCGGCACGCAGTTTGCTTGTGCCCGCCGCGTTCTGCCCATTGGAACGGAATGCTTCGGCGAAGGGGCTGCGTTCGGAGAAGGCGGTCAACCACGGCGTGCCCATGATCGGCGCGTACCCGGTGTAGCCGCGGTCGTGGCGCAGCAGCGTTTCAAACGCGTAAGCACCTTCGTCGGGACCAATGGCAACATCGGCACTCGCTGCCACCGCAGTGGCGCGACCGACCTCCGCCCAGGCACCCCAGGCGATCGCCGTCGCCGGCACGCCCTGAGCCCGCCGCCACAGGGCGAACGCGTCCAGCCAGCTGTTGGCTGCGGCGTAGGCACCCTGCCCAGGGGAGCCCACCAGCGCGGCAGCCGAGGAGAATGAGCAGAACCAGTCCAACGGCTGGTCGGCGGTGGCAAGGTGCAAGTTCCACGCGCCGTAAACCTTTGCCGCCCAGTCACGTTCGATGAGCTCGTCGGTCATATTCGACAGGGTGGCGTCCTCGACCACCGCCGCGAGATGCAGCGCACCGCGCACCGGGAGCCCAGTGGCGGTCGCTGTGGCCACCAACCGTCGCGCAGCAGCCGCATCGGCGATATCACCACACTCCACCTCGACGTCGGCACCCATCGCGCGGATTCGCTCGATGGTCTGCATAGCCTCCGGTGATGGCTGGGAGCGTGAGCACAGCACGATTCGTCCGCAGCCGGCCGCTGCCATCCTCTCGGCCAAGAACAGCCCCAGGCCCCCAAGCCCGCCGGTGACGAGGTAGGCGCCGTCGCCGCGGAAGACCGGAACCTGCGCCGGCGGCACCATCACGAGATTGCGCCCCTCGCGCGGGACGTCGAGCACGAGCTTGCCGGTGTGCTGGGCCGCGCCCATCACGCGGATGGCGGTCGCGGCGTCCGCAATCGGGTAGTGCGTGCTTTGCGGCATCGGCAATTCGCCGTCGGCGACCAACCGGTATACCGTGCGCAGCAGATCCCGAATCCGCTGCGGGTGAGTCTGAGACATCAGCGCCAGGTCGAGGCCGTAGAACGTCAGGTTGCGACGGAACGGGAAAAGTCCCACCCGCGCGTCGGCATAGATGTCGCGTTTACCGATCTCGACGAATCGTCCACCGAAGGACAGTAGTTCGATCCCCGCGCGCTGCGCTGCTCCCGTCACCGAGTTAAGTACGATGTCGACGCCGTAGCCGTCGGTGTCGTGCCTGATGGCGTCGGCGAACTCGATGCTGCGCGAGTCGTAGACATGCGCGATACCCATGTCCCGCAACATCTGCCGACGCTGCGGGCTGCCGGCGGTAGCGAAGATCTCCGCTCCCGCAGCGCGCGCGATGGCGATCGCTGCCTGCCCAACGCCACCCATCGCGGAGTGGATCAGGACCTTGTCGCCGGATTCGATCTTGGCAAGGTCGTGCAAGCCATACCAGGCGGTGGCGTGTGCGGTGGTGACCGCGGCCGCCCCGCCGTCGGACAGTCCAGCGGGCAGTGTGACGGCCAGGGTGGCGTCGCAGGTGATGAAGGTGCGCCAACAACCGTCGGCGACGCCGCCGACGCGGTCACCCACGTGATGATCGGTTACGCCGTCGCCGACCGCGGTCACCACGCCGGCGAAATCCATACCCGGCTGCGGCAGGTATCCCTCGAAGCTGGGGAATCTGCCCATCGCAAGCAGCACATCGGCGAAGTTGATGCTGGAAGCGCTGACAGCGACTTCGATCTGTCCCGGCCCTGGCGGAATCCGGTCGCAGGCAAGGAACTCCAGAGTATTCAAATCACCGGGCGTGCGGATCTGTAGACGCATGCCGTCACGTTCATGGTCGGAGACGGTGGTTCGCCGCTCCTCAGGGCGCAGCGGAGCGGGGCACAACCGCGCTGTGTACCACTGGCCGTTCCGCCAGGCGGTCTCGTCTTCTTCGGACCCGCTGAGCAGTTGTTGCCCCACCTGCTTGGCATCTGTCGCTTCGTCCAGATCGATCTGGACGGGGCGCAGGTGCGGATGCTCAGCGCCGATCACTCGCAGCAAGCCCCGTAGCCCGGCCTGCTCCAGATTGGCCACGTCAGCAGCCGTCACGGTTCGGGCGTTGCGCGTCACGACGTACAGCCGAGGCGATCCCGCTGCGCTCTCTGACAGTTCGCGGGTGATGTGCACCAGATGCTCCACGCACTCGCGACCTAGCAGCGGGGCCTGGTCAGCGGCGTCGCCGTTCTTCGGTCCGGTCAGGATCACCACGCCGCTGAATCCACCGGCACGCAAGTGTTTCCGAAGTTCCTCCGCGTTCGCGGTGAAGTCGGCGTGAGGCGGCCAGCACATGCTGGTGCATTGCGCGCCATCACTTTTCAAGGCATCCGTCAACGCGGTGGCCACCACGTCGGTGGCGGTGGCGCTGATCAACAGCCAGCTTCCGGCGTCGGCGTGGGAGAGTTCAGGCAACTGTCCCTGTCGCCATTCGATGGTCAACAGCCGTTCGCTCAGCACCCGATCCCTATGGGCCTCCTCGGATGCTCCGGTCCCCAACCGCAGACCCTCGACGGTAAGCAGCACCGTTCCGTTTTCGTCGAGCACATCCAGGTCGGCCTCGACCCCAGCGATGTCAGCCTCGGTCACCCGCGTGTAGCAGTAGTGGGCGTTGCGGGCAGCACCGTAGGAGCGCAGGCGACGAATACCCAACGGCAACGCCAGCACGTCCTCGCCAAGGGCCTGTACGCCCGGATGCGCCGCGACGGACTGGAAACAGGCATCCAGCAGTGCGGGGTGCACGCCGTAGGCATCTTGTTGGGAACGGATCTCACGTGGGAGTGCGACCTCGGCCAGCACGGTTCCGGCGTCCCCCTCGCCGGTATGCACGGCACCCAGACCGGCGAACACCGGACCGTACTGGACACCATGCTGGTCGAGGCGCTTGCGCACCTCGGCGCCATCCTCGTGACGCGGGTGCGCGGCAAGCAGCGCGGACGTGTCGTACGCAGGTGGCTGCTCAGCCTCAGCGGCATGGAGGACCGCGGTGGCTTGCCGCGCCTGCTCGTCGTCGTGGTTCGTTTCCACCGTGAAGTCGACGACGCCCGGCGATGCGACCATCGCCGAGACGCCGACGGTGGTCTGCTCGTCCAATAACAAAGCCTGCTCGAAGCGGATGTCACGGACCTCAGCCGCCTCACCCAGCACGGCACGCGCGGCCCCCAATGCCATCTCGCAGTACGCCGCCCCCGGTAGCACGGCCACATTGCGGATCTGGTGGTCGCCCAACCATGGCTGGGCGGCGGTGCCGACCTCCCCTTGCCATACGTGGCGCTCGGGTTCCTCCTGCAAGTGCACATGCGGGCCCAACAGTGGGTGTACCGAAACGGTGCACCCACCATGTGTCGAGGCTTCCCGACCTTCGCTGCTCAACCACAGCCGACGGTGCGTCCAGGTCGGCAACGGGGCGTCCACCAACCGCCCATTCGGGTAGAGGACTGAGAAGTCGACCGCGGCGCCCGCACTGTGCAGATCTGCCACGACGCCTCGCAGGCCGGATGGCAGCGGTTGTTCACGGCGCATGCTGGCCAGCGCTGCCAGTGGCATGTCGAGACTGCGGGCGGTCTGCTCGAGCGCGTAGGTGAGCAGCGGGTGCGGCGCCAATTCCGCGAACACCCGGTAGCCGTCCTCCAAAGCGGCGCGCACCGCCGCGGCGAAGCGAACCATGTTGCGCAGGTTGTTCACCCAGTACCTGGCGTCGCACACCGGTTGCTCGCGCGGGTCGAACTGCGTCGCCGAATAGAAGGGAACGTCAGGTGTCATCGGATTGAGCTCGGCGAGTGCATCGGTCAGCTCATCGAGGATCGGGTTGACTTGAGGCGAATGCGATGCGACGTCGACGGCGATCTCGCGCGCCATCACGTCCCGCTGCTCCCAGGCCGCGACCAACTCGCGAACCGTCTCGGTGGCACCGCCGATCACTGTGGACTGTGGCGAAGCAACTACCGCCACCACGACGTCCTTGATGCTGCGCACTGCCAACTCCGAAAGCACTTGCTTGGCAGGCAATTCGACCGAGGCCATGGCGCCGGCACCTGCGATGCGGGACATCAGCCGCGAGCGGCGGCAGATGACGCGCAAGCCGTCTTCCAGCGACAGCGCGCCCGCGACGACAGCCGCCGCGGCCTCGCCCAGCGAATGCCCGATGACCGCGCCAGGGAGCACCCCGTATTCCTTTAGGGTGGCGGCCAGCGCGACCTGCATGGTGAACAACGTCGGCTGAACGCGGTCGATACCGGTCACGATCTGCGGCGACGACATCGCATCGGTAACCGAGAAGCCGCACTCGCGAGCTATTACGGGCTCGATTTGCGCGACCATGGCCGCAAACACGGGTTCGGTCGCCAGCAGCTGCGCGCCCATCGCCGCCCACTGCGAACCCTGACCGGAGAAGACCCACACCGGACCGCGATCATCGCGCCCGACCGCGGCCTCATACGGAGAATCGCCTGCGGCGACCTCGCGCAGAGCCGCGGTCAGCTCCGGCTGGCTGCTCGCGATGACGGCGGTGCGTACCGGGCGGGGCGCGCGCCGACGCGCCAGGGTATAGGCCAGATCCGGCAACGCCACGTCGTCATGGGCGTGCACCCAGTCAGCCAGCCGGCCGGCGGTCCGGCGCAGTTCGTCGGCCGAGGTGGACGAGATCGGAAACAGCAATGACGCTGCGGCCGCCGGTTCAGCTTCCCCGTCGTGGTCTGCAAAGGTTGTGGGGGTCGCGGGCGCTTGCTCCAAAATGGCGTGAGCATTGGTGCCCGACACCCCATACGACGACACCGCCGCCCGGCGTGGCTGCTGGCCGCTCGCCGGCCATTCTGTAATCGCTTGTGGCACAAAGAGTTTCGTGTCGATATCAGCAAGTTCATCGGGCAGACGGGTGAAGTGCAGGTTTGGTGGAACTACACCATGTTGCAGAGCGAGCACCGTTTTAATCAGCCCTAGAGTTCCGGAGGCCGATTGGGCATGGCCGAGGTTGGTCTTCACCGACGTCAGCGCACACGGGCTCTCGACGCCGTATACCCTGCTCAAGCTGGTGTATTCGATGGGGTCACCGACCGAGGTACCGGTGCCGTGCGCCTCGACCATGCCCACGCTGCGGGCGTCCACGCCCGCAGTGGCCAAAGCCGACTGATACACGGCGGTCTGCGCACTCAGCGAGGGTGTCGAGATGTTGACGGTGTGACCATCTTGGTTGGAGGCCGTGCCACGCACCACTGCCAGGATCCGGTCGCCATCCCTCAGCGCATCCGGCAAGCGCTTGAGCAACACCACTGCAGAAGCTTCGCCACACACGTACCCGTCCGCCGCGACGTCGAACGCATGACAGTGTCCCGTGGGAGACAGATGGCCCTGCGCCGTCCCTGCGACGAACTTCCGGGGTTCCAGCATCACGAAGGCCCCGCCCGCGAACGCCATATCGCTTTCGCCGTCGATGAGGCTGCGACAGGCCATGTGCACCGCGACCAGCCCAGAAGAACACGCCGTATCAACGGTCAGCGCGGGACCTTGGAGTCCCAGGGTGTAGGCGATCCGCCCGGACGCCATGCTGAAAATGTTGCCTTGGTAGCCATACGGTTCCTCCATCACGGGGGAATCGGCCGTCACCAATTGATAGTCGAAATGGGTCAGTCCCACGAAGACGCCCGTGAGCGATTCGCGCATCGTCTCAGGGGTGAGACCGGCATGCTCCATGGCTTCCCAGGAGCTTTCCAACAACAACCGGTGCTGCGGATCAAGCGAGATCGCCTCGCGCTCGCCGATCCCGAAGAACTCGGCATCGAAACCGGCCACGTCGTCGAGGAATGCGCCCCACTTCGACGCTGACCGACCGGGCACCCCTGGCTCAGGGTCGTAGTATTCGTCGGCGTCCCAACGCTCGGGCGGAATCTCGGTGACCAGGTCGTCGCCCCGCAGCAACGCGTCCCACAGCTGCTCCGGTGAGTTGATACCTCCGGGGAGTCGACACCCCATGCCGACGACAGCAACCGGAGTGACCGGTTTGTTGTTCATCGTCGGCGAAGAGTTCGCCGATGCTGAGCGGTGTTTACCGTCATCGATCGCTCCGAATGAGCCCATTCCGTCTCCTCACAGCAACGACCACGTAGCCTTGTCTGTTGCTTGACTCACGCCGTGGCACCTAACGCCACCCCCAGGAAGCCCACGAATCCGTCCTCTATGCCTACTATTCTCGAGGCTTTTCGCATGTCAACGGGCTACGCGGCAGCAGCGAAGCTATTATGCAGGTCCGAACCATATTAGGTAAAGTCGCGAACCGTTACCTAATCGTAACTTTGCTAGAGCGATGGCGAAAGTCGGATAATCGGCGATCTGTGCGCGTATGACGTTAACCTCATGCAGTGGTTGAATCCTCCCTTCCGGCTCTGTTGCGCGAGCGTGCCAGTCTGCAGCCCGATGACACGGCGTACACGTTTATTGATTACGAGCACGACTGGGCCGGCATCGCCGAAAGCCTGACATGGTTTCAGGTGTATCGACGCACGCTGAACGTTGCCCGCGAACTCAGACTGTCTGCATCACCTGGCGATCGCGCTGTGATATTGGCGCCGCAAGGACTGGACTACATCGTTGCTTTTCTGGGCGCATTACAAGCCGGACTCATCGCGGTACCGCTTTCGGTCCCGCTAGGTGGCGTCAGCGACGAGCGTGTCGATTCGGTGCTGCGCGATGCTTCACCCGCTGCCGTTCTCACGACGTCCGCTGTTGTAGGCGATGTCGCCCGGCACGTTGCGCAGGGACTTGGTGGATCCACCTCATCAGTCATCGAGGTTGATTTGCTGAACCTAGACGCCTCTACACGATTCGATGCCGACGAAGATACTGATCAAACGACCGCGTATTTGCAATACACCTCTGGATCTACCCGGCAACCGGCCGGAGTGATGATTTCCGACAAGAACCTTCTGGCCAATTTTGAGCAACTTTTGTCCGGCTATTTCCCGCATCGCGGAGGCGTCCCGCCACAGGACATGAGCTTTGTATCGTGGCTACCGTTCTATCACGATATGGGCCTGATCCTGGGACTTTGTGCGCCGACTCTGCTGGGACTCCCCGCTGTGCTCATGAGTCCGGTGTCATTCCTGCAGAATCCTGCCCGGTGGATGAAATTGTTGGCAACCAGTACTTGCGCATTTTCGGCGGCACCGAACTTCGCTTTCGAGTTGGCGGTACGCAAAACTTCGGACGACGATATGGCCGGGCATGACCTCGGCGGCGTGGAGACCATCCTCAGCGGTAGCGAACGGGTAAACCCCGCGACTCTCAAACGCTTCGTTGAGCGGTTTGCGCGGTTCAATCTTCACGATTCGGTGGTCCGGCCCTCGTATGGGCTTGCGGAAGCAACGGTTTACGTGGCGACGAGCAGGGCGGGTCAACCAGCAGAGCTCGTCGACTTCGAGTCCGACAAACTCTCTGCCGGCCGGGCAAAGCGGTGCGTCAGTGGTGGCGGCACACCACTGATCAGTTATCCGCTGGGGCAATCGCCGACCGTGCGGATCGTCGATCCCGAGACGCGGACCGAGTGTCCGGAGGGCACGACTGGCGAGATTTGGGTGCACGGCGACAACGTCGCCATGGGCTACTGGCAAAAACCGGAAGAGACTGAGCGCACGTTCGGAGGCATGCTTGTCGCGCCATCGGCCGGCACACCTGAAGGACCCTGGCTCAGGACGGGGGACTTGGGTTTCATCGCCAATGGAGATCTATTCATCGTCGG
>JAJKIB010000358.1 GCA_021154745.1 Mycobacterium sp. | reverse complement strand
GAGTTCTCGCATTCTCCGCGAAGCGGAATAGTCGGTTCTTGTTGTGTGGGAGAACTCATCGCTGAGTTCGTGGGCAAGAATTTACGAGCGAAGGCCCAGCGGAAGGATGTCGCGGAGCGACCAACTTTTGGCGGTGTCTTATCGCCTGGAAACAACCGCTCCGATTCGCCGGCGCCCCGTACCTCAGAGGGCTTCGCCCCGGGTAACTGCGATAAAACCCTTAGCCGAGGTCAAACACCGTTTGGACGAGGACGACAAACGACAGAAGACCGACCACGGCCACGCACACCGTAGCGACGGCTTTGAAGATAGGACCATTCTTGGCCGGGCCAAGCACAGTGGACCTGTTCGCCAGAGTCAAGATGTATACCAGCAGCAGCGGAGTGATAACTCCGTTGAGCACCTGGGCATTGACGACGAGTGCGACGAGGTTACCGGGCGCGAGTGCAACCGCGGCGCCGACAACGATCTGCAGAGTAAAGATGCCGTAGAAGAGTGGAGCCTGCCGCAATTTCGCCGACACGGACCGCGGGGCGCCGACAGCATCTGCAATCGCGTACGAGGTCGACAGCGGCACCACCGAAGCTGCCAGCAGCGACGCCCCGAGCAGACCCGCGGCGAATAGTGTAGGCGCCGCCGGGCCCACCGCAGGCCTGAGAGCCTCGGCGGCCTGTTGCGCCGACTGCAGCGGCCCGGTCCCGCCGATCGCCGCCGCGGTGGCAATGATGATGAAGATGCTGATGATGTTGCTCCAGATGCTGCCGGTCACACTGTCGATCCGCTCACCGCGGTAGTCGGCGGGAGTGATGTGTTTGTCCACAACGGCGGAGGCATCGTAGAACTGCATATACGGAGTGATGGTGGTGCCGACGAGGGCAACTGCGAGCACCAGAAACGCATGGCTGGCCGGGAAATGGGGCGACACCAGGTTGGTGAGGACTTCATGACCGTTGGGATGGCCGAGAAATGCGGCGATTGGGTACGCCAGGAAGGCCAGTGTCAGCACCATAAACAGCCGCTCAGCGCGCGAGTAGGAGCCCAAAACGGTTAAGGCCCAGACGAAGACGGCCGCGATTGGCACAGAGATGAAGCGGGAGACGCCGAAGATCTCCATGGCCGCGCCCACCCCTGCGAATTCGCTGACGGTCAGGCCGGCGTTCGCGACGAGCAGGAGTGTCATCGCCACGAACGTGGCGCGAGGTGAGAACTGCTCTCGGATCAGGCCGCCGAGCCCTTCGCCGGTGTAAACCCCCAGCCGCGAGCACATCTCCTGCACGACGACCAACGCAACGGTGATGAGGACCATCAAAAACAATGTGCGGTAGCCGAATTGGGCACCAGCGCTTGCGTAGGTCAAGATCCCGCCGGCGTCGTTGCCGGCATTGGCGGCGATCAGCCCGGGCCCGAGGACGGCCAGCACCGCGAGCACTCGGGCTTTCCAACGACGACGCCCAGGCCGCTCGGTGACCGCAGACTGTGGCGCTTTCATCGGGCAGAGCTCCGCAGCATCGCGCGTAACCGGGCCCGGTCGCCCTCATCGAGCACGGCCAGCAGGGCCTCACGATGGTCGGAGTCGAGCTGGCGCAACGCCTCGACCGCAGAACTCGGCCGTGCCGATGCGACCAGCGCGGCCTGCTGATAGCGGTCTAAATCGGAAAGGAGCGCGGCCACTTCCGGCCCGCGCAGCTCTTTCAGTTGGGCGGCCGAACGTCCCAACTGCAGACCACTCCCTGCGGTACCTGCGGCGGTCGTCGGTGCGGACTCCCAGGCCGTGGTCGTGTCCGTGAACCGGGGCACGAACGCGTGCAGCGCAGCCCAGTCGATGACCCGATCCGGCGGGGGGCAGGCGCTGCGCCGGGTAACGAGTCGTCTGCCGAAGGACAGCAGGCCCACGTCGATACCCGCCAGCTCCCAGCCTTGCGGCCCGTTGAGGAGATACGCGTCGGCTGCCCGCACGACCTGCACCCCGGACGTGTCGACAAGCTGGCGATCAAGAACGTCACAGGCCAGGGCTACGTCGTCGTCCCCCAAGACGGGTCGCCACTCCATTCGCGCATCGGCTCGCAGGCGGATTTCGGTTTGACTCAATGTCGCGTCCGCCGGTTGCACGACCGCAAGGCCGCCGCGCACCTTGACGGAAACCCCTGTGACTGGCGGGTGCTCGTTGCCGGCATCCCAGCGCACCACGATGTCGCTGACTCTGCCGATTCGCGTACCCGCGGAATTGCGGACGGGGCGGCCAAGAATGTGGGCAAGCGATATCACCCGGTCGGCGAGGGTCCCGTTGAGAGCGAAGTGCTTACGTGACACGGCCCACGCCCGATGGTTCTTTTCCAGCTTGGTCGGTCGCGGTTTCATGCCGTCTTGCGTGCTGTATTCCACGTTGCGACGCCCCAAATGACCACGACGTCAAGGGCTATCAGCACAATTGAGCCCGTGGGGTAATACGGCATCCAGAGGAAGGTGACCACGATGGCCAAGCAGGTGACGACTATTGCCGCAGCTCGCGCCCACTGCGCGCTCGACAAGAGGGCAATGGCGACGCCGGCCAACACCATTCCCGTCAGGATGTTCGCCCATCCCCAACCGGTCATCTGGAAGGTGTACTCGTAGCCGGGCCCGGAAACCACCAAATCGTCAGCGGCAAGGGCGAATACACCGATAAGAAACGTGAGTACGGCGCTCGTCAACATCAGGGCACCGGCGGCGATCATTGCCGTTGCGCCTGAGGGCGACTCCTGTCCGCTCCTACTGTCGACATCGCGAGAACTCGTGGTCATGGCTGTCTCCAATCTGTTGTTAATCACTGAGGGCGGTCTTTATCCGGTTTGATACTTCGTCGAGGGCTTCATGTGCGGTCTTGGCGGCTTTACGGGTTTGAAATGCCTGGACGATTTGGGTGATGCCGATGATGACGAGCCAGATGCCGGTGACCAGGGAGAGCACGGCGATCGACTCGAAAGGCCACACCAGCACCACTAGGCCGGCGATCACCGAGATGATGCCGGCGACGACGTACCAGCCGCGGCCGGGCAGCTCGCTCTCACCGATACCGACGGCCACCCCGGTCACACCTTGGAAGATGAACCCGATCCCAATCCACAGCGACAGCAGCAGCACCGCGTAGCCGTCCCCGAAGTGGCGAAACGACAGAATGGCTAGGACCAATGACAGTGCGCCGCTGATGAACAGCATCACCCGGGTACCTGCCGATCGCGGCAGCGTGAAGGCCAAGAAAAGTTCGACCATGCCGCTCAGCAACAGGTAGACGCCAAACAGGGTGGAGGCGACGAGGATCGATGGCCCGGGCCACACCAACACAAGGGCGCCCAAGACGATGGTCAACAGACCAGCTACCAGCTTCCATTTCCACAGCCGCTGCCCCACAACGCTATTCATCTCGATCCTCGTCTCCAGATAGGTATGGATGCCGGAATGCATTCCGCCGACCCTTCGATCGTCGGCCGCGTCGCCACGGGTGTCGATGTCACCGCGGACAACACCACCCACCGACGACTGTCACCACCAAACACCGAACGCGCATCACTCGCCGTCGAGAAGCGCTTCACAGCCGCTGTCGATGCGCCCACGTCGCATCGGCGGCCGTTCCTTGTAGACGCGGTCGCGCGACAATAGGTCCGCGATCGTCTCCCGGCGGATGAGTTCGCGAGTGCGCCCGTCCTTCAATGCGACCAGCGGTGGCCGGCCCACCATGTTGTACGCTGGCGCCATGCTGTGGTGATAAGCGCCGGTGCACGCCACCGCAAGCAGGTCTCCAGCGTGTAGATCCGCGGGCAATGGCACGTCACGGGCGATCTCATCAGCAGATTCACATGGCCGTCCGACTACCGTCATCGGCTGCGTCGGCGCGTTCGGGTGACGGTTGGCCACCGCGACGGTGTAGCTCGCATGGCGCGCTACCCGAGGGGAGTCACTCAAACCGCCGTCCACCACCACGATGGTGCGTCCGCCGGGTTGGGACTGCACCCACAGGACCCGATACAGCGTGACACCGGCCCGCGCGCTGATCGCGCGGCCGGGCTCAACCACGACTGTGGGGCGAGGAAAACGGTCGGCGGCACACGCGGCGTCGAGCGAATCATCGACGAAGTCACGCAGCGCTTCGAGGTCCAACTCCGGGTCACCGGACACATACGGAACACCTTGTCCGCCACCGATGTTCAGCTCGGTCAGTATCACCCCGTGACGCGCGCGGATCTGGGCCATGAGTGGAACCATCTGTCGGATGGCATCGCCGTAAAGCGAAGCGTCGGTCACCTGCGAACCGACATGGCACTGCAGACCGACCAGGTTGAGCAGCGGCTGATCCAGTGTCCGCTGGATCACGTTGGCCGCCCCGTCGATGTCCGGTGAGACGCGGATCTGTACGGCTTGAGGTCGACGCAAATCGGCGGCCAGAAACGCGACCTCTATAGGACTCTCGACGACGACTCGGCCGACCCCGGTGTTGGCAACCTCGCATAACGCGGCGGGGCTCGCGGCCATGCCATGCACGACGATTTGGTTCGGTTCCACGCCCGCGATGAGCGCAGTCGCAAGTTCCCCACCGGAGCGCACGCCAAGACCTGCTCCCTCTTCCGCCGCCCACCGTGCGACCGCAGTGGTCAGCAGCGCCCTTCCCGCGTAGACCAGGCGAGCGTCCTGGAGTGCCGAGCGGAAGCGCCGAATCCGATGACGAAAGTCGGCCTCGTCGATGACGTAGACCGGGGAGCCGAATTCATCGGCAACCTCGGTCAATGCCACCTCACCTACACAAAGGCGACCCAGCTCATCGACGCGGGTGGTCAGGGGCCATATCGCCCGGGCTATTCGCGGCGTGACGGCATGGCGCAGCGACGGCACGATCTCGAAGCGAGTCATCGAATTTGAATTTCACTTCCCACAGTTATTGCCCAACAACGCTATTCAATAGTTGAGCGATGTTGACGCCGACGTCGATGTCTCCGCTAACAACGCAGTGCAACAACCGTTGTGTCCGACGACCTCGACGGACCCGGCCACTCCTCGGACTATCGAGTTATCCAAAGCATTGAGTACAAACGAGGACACGATGACTGCCACTACCCCGAATGGAAAGACGGTGACTGCCGTGACAGATATCAACGTATTGATCATCGTCGGACTCCATGCCGCGTCCATCAACTCCGAACTTTCAGAGGCTGCAGCCGACTGTTCAGCGGACGGCATAGCGTTGACCACGGTCGGCAGCCTCACCGACTTGCCCCGCTATAGCGAGACTTTCGAACATCGCAGGACGCCGAGTTCTGTCCGAGCTCTGCGCACGGCTGCCGCGGCGGCCGACGCGGTGGTCATTGTGACGACCTACCACGGACGCGTGCCGGCTGTGGTGAACAATGCCATCGACTGGCTAACGCGCCGATGGGACCAGGCTGCCTTGCACGACAAACCGCTCGCCGTGATCGGCCGCGCTTCAGACTGCTACAGCGGTGTCTGGTCACACCAGACGGAGAGTGCCGATCGCATTGCGGGAACCCGCATCATCGAGTCCATCACCGTGTCGAACCTACGCGAGGCGATCAAGCGGCTCGCCTGTGAAGTGCAAGCTGCCGGCGCGGAGCAAGAGACGGGCGCCTTCGGTGCCATTCACCAGCCACTGAGATAGGAGAACCGATGCGGTACAAGGCAATTGCCGTGGCTCTCGCCGCGGGTCGCGGTGGAAATGCGGCGTTCCACTCGCGAGGCGTCATCGGCGCCGCTGTGGTTCGGATGGCCGTTGCTCGTGAAAGGGTTCGGTAGCGTCCTGCGCGCGCCGGCACAGGACGATGACAATCTGATTCACCACCGCCGCGAGCGAACACGAACCCATCGCCCACATCATGATCTCGGCCGTTC
>JAJKIB010000357.1 GCA_021154745.1 Mycobacterium sp. | reverse complement strand
TTGTCGCCCGTCAGCGCAAGCTCCATCGCGATCGCGTACGGGATGCGCTGCGGCAGCCGCAGCAGGCCGCCGCCGCCAGCGACCAGACCACGCTTGACCTCGGGTATGCCGAACGCCGACTCCTTCGACGCCACGATCAGATCTGTCGCCAACGCCAGTTCCGTTCCCCCCGCCAACGCGTAGCCCTCGACGGCCGCGATCAACGGCTTGACGGGGGGACGCTCGGTGAACCCCATTCCGCGGCCCTCGACCACGACGTTCTCCCCGCGGGCGAACGCCTTGAGGTCCATGCCCGCGCAGAATGAGCCGCCGGCGCCGGTGACGATGCCGACGGACAGCCCGGGGTCGTCGTCCAGGCGGTCCGCGGCGTCGGCCAGCCCACGGCTCACCGCGGCGTTGACGGCGTTCTTGGCCTCGGGCCGATTGATCGTGATGATCAGGATCCGGTCGCGCTGCTCGACCAGGACTACATTTTCGCTGTTGTCTGTCACGCCGGTGATGCTATCGGCTGGCCCCGGACGTCATGCCGGCGGCGACGCTGCCTGGAGCTCGATCTCGGAGATGGCGGAGCGGCTCTTGCCGTCCGATGAGCCCAAACCGGAGATCCACACCAACACGTTCGACACCGGGGCAGGGTTGCCGACCGGAATTCGGTTGCGCCCCGGCCGCATTGGCGTCGGGGGCGTGAGTTCGGTGGTGTCGGTCAAGTTCGCAGGCGAATTGCTCCCGGCCGCACGCACCTGGACAACCGTGCCCGTGCTGTTCAGGTCGACCGTCACCGCGCTGAGCGCCGCCGGCCGGGCGAGTTGCACGAGCAGTCCGACGCCTGGTTTGAACTTCGGGAACGGGTCGGGGTCGTAATAGGTGTCGGTGGACCACGCCGTGGCCGGATTGCCGTCGATGGCCGCCCCAGCCGACTCCGGACTGTCGGGCGACCCGTCGGGTGAGAACACGGCTACCGCGACAGGTTCGATCCGTTCGTCTGCTGCGGTGCGCTTGCGTACTACCTCTGGCGGCGGTTGGGCGGCCGGCGACGTCGGCGGACTCAACCCCAGCTTGTCGGTGTTGAACGCGACCGTGCGGTGGTCATTGCCGAGGATGCCGTTCAGCGTCGAGCCCAGGGCCACCAGCGCCAAGACGACGATCACGGCCGCGGCGACCAGCCCGATCCGCATGATCTGGCGGCGGAGGGCCGCCGCGTGGTCGTCGGCTCCGAAGTTGCGGAACCCGGCGTAGCGTCCCGGCGGCGGCGGTGGCAGTGGCGGCATCACCCGGCCACCATCGACGTCATTGCCGCTCGCCTCGCGCAGCAGCGTGAGAAGCGTGGCTGCGCTGGCGATTCCGCCGTTCTCATCCAGCAGTCCCGACATCGTGGTCGAGATCAGGAACGGAATCTTTGGGTCGTTCACGGGCACATGCTGCTCGTCGACATTCAGCAGCGCGCACATCGCGCGGCCAATCCCATGCAGGTCCGAGGCGACCGTCGTCTCCGGCATGGTGGCGGGAAACGCCAGCGCCGCGTGTCCATCGGCACCCACCCGCAACCGGCTGGGGTCGTCGATGGACAACAGCAGACCCGCTCGGTGGGCCGCCTCCGTTGCCGCCGCCAACGATTGCATTGCGCTCGCGACGCCGGCCGGCGACGGCGCGGTTTCGGCGATCTGTGGCAGGCTGCCGCCGTAGATCCATTCGGATACCACCACCCCGAAGCGTCCGGCGTGCAGCACCTCCTGCACCCGAGCGACGCCCGGCATGTCGATGCCCTTGAGCCGAACGGTGCGCGCAAGGATCTCGTGGACGAACTCTTCGGGCAGCGCGCCGTCCGGGTCGACAAGCGTCAACGCCACTTCCTGCCCCGACGCCAAGTCGAGGCCGTGCCAAAACTGCAACTGCGGTCGCCCGCCCTCGCGAGTCAACAGCCGATAGCGACCATTTCCGATGCCCATGCCTGGCGCTAGGTTGAAGGGACTGCAGCCGGATGTCTCGTCGCGTTCCGTCGTCATTGCCCGACGAGGTAGCCCTGCGCCAGCGCTTCTAAACCGATCGAGCGACTCAGGTACCATAACTAGAACACGTTCTAATTAATAGGGGGACAGCATGGCCTCGACCCATACCGAGCCGTCGGAGATCACCAAGTGGGATCCGGGGCTCACCGAGCGCGTCATGAACATCACCCGGCCGTTCCTCAAGCGCTACTTCCGCTCGGAAGTGCGGGGGCTCGACAACATGCCGCCCGGTGGCGCACTGCTGGTCAGCAACCACTCCGGTGGCCTGCTGCCGATGGATGTTCCCATCCTTGCGGCCCACTTCTACGACCAACACGGCTACGACCGCCCGCTGTACACGCTGAGCCACGACATGCTCTCGGTTGGCCCGACGGGTGATTTCTTCAAGAAGATCGGCTACATCAGCGCCAACCACGAGAACGCCGATGAAGCGCTGCGGTCCGGCGGCCTGGTTGTGGTGTTCCCTGGTGGTGACTACGACGTGTACCGGCCGACGTTTTCGGAGAACAAAATCGACTTCGGTGGCCGCACCGGTTACGTGAAAGCTGCGCTGAACGCCGGAGTGCCTATCGTGACTACGGTCGGTATCGGTGGCCAAGAGACGCAGATATTCCTGTCCCGTGGGACGTGGCTGGCCGAACGACTTGGGCCAATCGCACGCTTGGCACGCACCAAGATCGTGCCGATTTCCTTCGGGTTCCCATTCGGTCTGAGTGTCGTCATCCCGCCCAACATTCCGCTGCCGGCCAAGATCGTCATGCGGGTGCTGCCGCCCATCGACATCGTCGCCGAGTTCGGTGAGGATCCCGACATCGACGAGGTCGACGCCCACGTGCGACACGTGATGCAACGGGCCCTCGACGAACTGGCGGAGGAGCGCACGCTCCCTGTGCTTGGCTAGGACCCATGGCCATCACCGACCGCCTCACGGAAACGCTCGGCATCGTCGCGACGATGAGCCGCGCCCGCCTGCTCGCGCCGATGCGTCCCGACAAGTACGTGCGGATCGCCGCGGCGATGCAGCGCGAAAACATGGGCATCACATCGGGATTCGCCGCCGCCGCGCAGCGCTGCCCCGACCGGCCCGGTCTCGTCGACGAGCTCGGCACGCTGACCTGGCGGGAAATCGACCAGCGCGCCGATGCCTTTGCGGCGGCGCTGCAGTCACTGCCAAACATTCCGCGGGTTCTCGGGATCATGGCACGCAACCACCGCGGCTTCGTCGAAGCGCTGATCGCCGCCAACCGAATCGGTGCCGACGTGCTCCTGCTCAACACGTCGTTCGCCGGGCCTGCGCTGGCCGAAGTCGTCCAGCGCGAGGCCGTGGACGCCGTCATCTACGACGAGGAGTTCACCGAGACCGTCGACCGCGCGCTGGCCGACAAACCCGACGCGATGCGGATCATCGCCTGGACCGACGGGCCTCAGGATGGGCTGACGGTCGAGAGAATGATTGCCGAGCACGCTGGGCGGGAGCCGAAGCGGGCGGCCACCAAGAGCAAAGTCATCCTGCTCACGTCTGGTACCACCGGAAGTCCCAAGGGCGCCAAGCACTCCGGTGGCGCCGACGGCGGGCCAGGCATTCTCAAGGCGATCCTGGACCGCACCCCATGGCGGGCCGAAGAGGCCGTCGTCGTTGTGGCGCCGATGTTTCACGCGTGGGGCTTCTCTCAACTCGTGTTCGCGGCCTCGATGGCATGCACGGTCGTGACGCGGCGCAAGTTCGATCCCGAAGCCACCCTCGAGTTGATCGACCGTCACCGTGCGACGGGGCTGTGCGTCGTGCCGGTGATGTTCGACCGGATCATGGAACTGCCCGACGAGGTGCGCAACAAATACAGCGGCCGGTCGCTGCGGTTCGCCGCCGCATCGGGCTCGCGGATGCGCCCCGACGTCGTCATCAAATTCATGGATCAGTTCGGCGACGTCATCTACAACAACTACAACGCCACCGAGGCGGGCATGATCGCGACGGCGACCCCGCAAGACCTGCGGGCCGCGCCCGACACCGCGGGCAAGCCGGCCGGTGGCACCGAGATCCGGATACTGGACAGCGATTTCAACGAAGTGCCCCGCGGTGAGGTCGGCAGCATCTACGTGCGCAACTCCAGCCAGTTCGACGGCTACACCTCCGGCAAGACCAAGGATTTCCATGAGGGCTTCATGTCGTCAGGCGATGTCGGTTACCTCGACAACGCCGGGCGGCTGTTTGTCGTCGGCCGCGATGACGAGATGATCGTCTCCGGCGGGGAGAACGTCTATCCCATCGAGGTGGAGAAGACGCTGGCCGCTCACCCCGAGGTGGCGGAGGCTTCAGTGATCGGCGTGGACGACGATCAGTTCGGCCAGCGGCTGGCCGCGTTCGTGGTTTTGACTGACGGCGCAGCGGCTACACCCGACGTACTGAAGCAGCATGTCCGAGAGAATTTGGCGAATTACAAAGTGCCCCGTGATATCACGATCCTCGACGAACTACCTCGCGGCAGCACCGGCAAGATCGTGCGCCGCGAATTGCAGGACCGCGCCGGCCGTGCGTAGGCGCTGGCCGCTGCTGCGCGCCACAGCGGAGCTGCTCAACGCTGCCAACGGCGTGCAACCAATCGGCCGTGAGGGCTACATCACCTTGCCGGTGTTCGCATTCGGATGGCCGACCACCGAGATGTCGCCGTTGTATCTCGCCGGATCGGTACTCGACGCGGTGCGCCGCGGTGTGCGCGGCGACTTCCGCGGTGCCCGCGGCCGAATCGCCTTTGTGCTAACCGCCATTGCGTGGGCGCTGCTGTGGTTGATTCACCGCCGCAACGTGGCGTCGGAGCCGTATTTCGAAGAGCCGCTGCGCGAGGCGTTGGGCGACGACTACGAGCAGATTGCCGCGCAATCGCAACCGGTCAGGCGGCGCAGGATGATTGGCGTGTGGCCCAATGACTTGATCCGTCGCCGCTATGTCGAGAAGGCCAGCACGGTGCAGTACGGCCCGCACCCAAAGGTGAACCTTGCCGACATCTGGCGGCGTCACGACCTGCCCCGCGACGGCAAGGCGCCGGTGGTGCTGCAAGTGCCCGGCGGCGCATGGGCGATCGGCATGCGACGACCGCAGGCTTACCCGTTGCTGAGCCATCTCGCCGAGCGGGGCTGGGTATGCGTGTCGATCGACTACCGCGTCAGCCCCAGACACACCTGGCCGGACCATATCGTCGACGTCAAGCGCGCCCTGGCGTGGATCAAAGAGAACATCGCCGACTACGGCGGCGACCCGGATTTCGTTGCGATCACGGGCGGTTCGGCGGGCGGACACCTGTGCTCGCTGGCCGCACTGACGCCCGACGACCCGCAGTGGCAACCGGGGTTCGAGGATGCCGACACCTCAGTCGTGGCCGCTGTGCCGATCTACGGCCGCTACGACTGGGTCACCGCCGAGGGCTCCGGCCGCAAGGAGTTCATCGCGTTCCTGCAGAAGTTCGTCGTCAGAAGGCGGTTCGCGGAGCACAAGCAGGTCTATATCGACGCATCGTCGATCAAGCGGATACGGCCTGACGCACCACCGTTTTTCATCCTGCACGGCCAGGACGACTCGATCATTCCGGTTCAGGAGGGCCGCGAGTTCGCCGAGGCGATGCGTGATGCGTCGACGTCCGTCGTCGCGTACGCCGAGATCCCGCATGCACAGCACGCGTTCGACTTCTACTACGGGTCCCCACGCGGGCACTACACAGCCCGAGCGGTTGAGGAGTTCCTGTCATGGGTGCACGCCACTACCCGCCAGCAGACGCAAACTGCTCCAAATTCTCGGCGTGTCGGGTAACTTTGCGTCTGCTCGCGCAGGAGAACTACCGTGCCATAGCTTTCTCGACGACCGTCAGCTCCTCGGGAAGCCCTGCGGCGCGACGGATTTCGACGAAGGAATCGATCATCGCGTCGGTGAGCTCATGCGGGTCTTCCAACGTCCTACCGTCGGACAACACCGAGATGTTGAGCTGGTCGACATAGCTCCACACGGTGATGTTCAGGCCGCTGCCGGCCGTCAGCGGACCAACCGAGTAGATCTCGGTCACCAGCGCACCGCCGACACGGCCGTGCTCACGCGGGCCGGGCACGTTGGAGATCGGCAGGTTCAGCACCTTGTTCTGTCCGTCCTTGTTGGACAGCCACCGGAACAACGCTTCCGCCGGGGCGGGCGGGAAGTACGCCGACCACCTGCTCACCAGTTCAGGCCCAAGCAGGTTGTGGCTCTCCTTGGCTTCCATTGCCGCTTCACGAGCATTGCGTACCCGGTCCAGCGGATCCTCGCAATCGGTCGGCAACGCCACCAGCACCCCGGTGAAGTAATTGCCGGAGATGCGGTCCGGTGAGAAGTCGAAGCTCACCGGCACCGAGGCCAACAGCGGATCTTCGGCGTGACCGTCGTAGCGCAGCAACAGCTTTCGCAGTGCACCAGCCGAGATGGCCAGCACCATATCGTTGATCGTGACACCGAGGTGCTTGCCCGTCGCCTTGACGTCCGCCAGCGCCAGCGTCGTCGTCGCGAACTTCCGCACCGGATCCACCTTGTGGTTCATGAACGTCGGTGGCGGTGTGAACGGCCGGGTCAGCTCCGGGGACAGCTTGCGGGTGCTCTGTCGCACCCGACGCACGCCCTGGGCCGTGTAGCGCACAGTGCTCGGCAATTTCCCGATCAGCCGGACGTGGTCGGCGAATGCCGATCGCAGCAGCTCGCCCTTCGTCGGCGCAGGGTCGGTGGCATAAGAATCGCGGTCTGCCTGCCGTCCGTCCCCGATATCCATTCCCCGCGCCAGCAGGTTCGCCGAAGCCACACCGTCGGCCAGCGCGTGATGGATCTTCCCCAGCACCGCGATCCGCCCGTTGGCGAGGCCTTCGATGAAGTACATCTCCCACAGCGGACGGCTGCGGTCCAGCGGCGTGCTCGCAATCTTGCCGACCGCCTCGTCGAGCTGACGCCGGCCGCCCGGCGCTTCGACCCGGTACGGGCGGACGTGATAGTCGAGGTCGACCTCGCAGTTCTCCCGCCACATCGGGTGGTGGATCTTGCCGGGCACCTCGATGAGCTGATACCGGAACGGGTCGAGCTTGTACAGCCGGCCGTGCAGGACCTTGCGGAACTCCTCCACCCCGAATGTCCGGCCGCCGAGATCGTCGATCTCGATCACCGCCAGCTTGAGCGTGTGCATGTGCACGTTCGTCGTCTCGCTGTACAACAGCACAGCGTCCCACCCGCGAAGCCTTTTCACAGCACCCTCCTACCCGGAGGAAGCCTATATAACCGCTTTACTCCGCGTGAGCGTCCGGTTTCGGTGAATCTGATTGAGGAACAGGCCGATTGCGGTCGCCATCGAGCCGGTGCGGGCACCGTCGATCATGTCGAACGCGTGGCCCGCGCCTGGCAGCTCCACATAGCTGACCACCGAGTGCGACGTGCCCCGCAGCTTCTCGACGAAGCTTCGGGCCTGCTCGACGGGAATGACGCTGTCGCCGGTGCCGTGGATGACCAGGAACGGGGGCGCATCCTTGTGTACCCGCGCGATCGGCGACGCCTTGCGGAACACGTCGGCGTGCTTCGAGATCCTGCGCCCGACCACGACCCGCTCCAGGAAGTCGACGAAGCGCGCCCGCTCCGCCGTCGACCGGTCCTCCCAGTCGTAGCGGCCGTAGATGCCAACCACCGCGTCGACGGAGGTGTCCGAACCGTCCGGCAACTCGCCCTGCATCTCCGGGTCGTTAGCGGTCAGGCCGGCCAGCGCCGACAGGTGGCCGCCCGCCGAACATCCCGCTACCGCAACGAAATTACGGTCGCCGCCGAACTTGTCGACGTTCGCGCGAGCCCAGGCGATCGCGGTCTTGACATCGGTGATGTGGGCCGGCCAGCGGTTATGTGGCGCCACGCGATAGTCGATGGACAGGCACACCCATCCCATCTCGGCCAGATGCGACATCAACGCGTAGCCCTGCAGCATGCGGCTGCCGTGCACCCAGGCACCGCCCGGCACGAAAATCAGCACGGGCGCGGGCTCGGCAGGCAGCTCCTTGGGGCGCCAGACGTCGAGCAGCTGGGACGGGAGGTTGCCATAGCGAACGGAGGTGCGGTGCACGCTGCGCCGGTGCTGACGGAACTTCCACAGCGGCGGGGCATCCTCCGGCGCCGGCCACTCGATCGCCAGGTCCTTGGCGGCCACGATGCCGCGCAGTGCGGCCTCCGTGACGGCGTTGGTGGCATCACGTTCTCGACGTCGCAACTCGGGATTGCCCGGCTCAAACCAGGAACGAGCGGTGGCACCGAGGAAATCCGGAACATGGCGGTAACCCCAGATGCCCATCGCCGTCGCGGCACCAAGTGGCTCAAGGTGTTTCCCGATGACAGGCAGGGAGGCGGACGCCACGCTCATCGCGAGCATGTAGTCGGCAGGACCGGCTTTCAGCAACCACCGGGCACGCGTCCACATCGTCGGTC
>JAJKIB010000356.1 GCA_021154745.1 Mycobacterium sp. | reverse complement strand
GGCGAGCTCGAAACCCTGTCCTGCGCAGACGTCGATTGGCGGAACCCAAGCCGACATCACAGTGCCCGACGTGATTGGGCAAAACGCGGAGCTTGCCGAGAATCGCGTCAAGAGTCTCGGGCTGGGAGAGCATGGCTTCGGTCTTGGGTGGCAGGTTTTCCAATAGAGTCGCCAGAAGCGCAGCGTGTGCAGCAGGAGCCGGTCCGCAGCATCCTGAAACAGAGGGTTCCGGATCATGTGCACCAGAAATGTGTCTCCGGCGTGGTCGTCTTTGAGAGAACACATAGTCGCGTTGAGCCGCCGCGTCAATCGCCGTCGCGGCACTATTTCGCCGAGGCACCGGGCATCGGAATCGGATGAACCCCTGGGGTGCCAATCTTCCTGGCCAGCCATGGCAGCGCTGCGGCGAAAGCCGTACCTGCGCCCGCAAAATCGTGGGACGCGGGGGTGCTCACCACGGCGCACTCGATGCCGTGGCGGCTGGCCAGCGAACACAATGCGTTGGCGATGGCTGCATGGTCCTCAGAATGTGTGTCCCAATCTGACACCGCTGCCGGATCCGGGGCGGCTTGATCGCCGGCGCGGTACACGGTCGGCGTATCGGACGACACCGCGAACCAGGCAGACATCCCGGTGTAGCGACCATGTCGCGTTATTACGGTTTTCGGGTCGAACGCCGCCCACGCGGCTTCATCTCCCCCGAATAGCCGTGCGATCGTCTGCTCCCGTGTTCCCGCGTTTGGACCAAGCTGGCCGTCGATGTCGACGAACGCGCTGAAAAGCTCAGGGTGAAGCACGGATAGCATCAGGGCGCACGTGCCGCCCGAGGACCAGCCGACAAGTCCCCAGTTGGCCGGGTCTGAACTCACCCCGAAAGTCGAGATCACGAAGGGTACAACGTCTTTAGTGAGATGTTCAGCGGCGTTGCCGCGGGTGCCGTTGACGCACTCGGTGTCATTGTTGAAGTCCCCCCAAGTATCGGGAAACACCACCACGGGCGCGTTGCCGCGGTGTTTCGCCGTGAACTCATCGAGCGTGTTGAGCGCGTCGGCCCCTCGCGGCCAGTCGTCGGGACGGCCGAACTCCCCGGCGAACATCATCACCGCGGGCAGCCGCGGCGGAGGCGTCGTGGCGAACCATGCCGGCGGGAGGTAGACGAGTTCCTGCCGGTGTAGAAAACCCGACGCCGCATCAGTAATCGTCACCCTAACAACAACGCCCTGGGTTGGCCTGACCCGTCGTCTCCGCATATCCGCGAGGGCCGACTGGTCCACCAAGCGCGGCGACTCGGTGCCGGTAACCAGGTCCCAGGCGGACCGCACGGTGGGTACGTAACCCACCCACATGTTGAGCGCCACGGCGGCGCAGAGCAGGCAGAGTGGGATCGCAAGCATTGAAGCCCCCCGGCGCCACCATCCGATGCCGCGCCAGCCCACCACCGATACGACAACGGCCAGGCCGGTTAACGCGATCCATAGCCACAGCACCACGGGGGCCGGGTCCTGCGACCAGCTTTGGTACCCGATGTACCAGTAGACCAACGCCGCAAGTGCGAAGCCTGTCAGCGCCGCGAGGGGCACCGACAAGAGTCGCCATCGTGGGGATCTCCACCCGATCGCCCCCAGCACCACGATCCCAGCGATGACTTGAACCGTGATCGGTAGCCAGCCGTGCAAAAGGGTCACGGCGGACGGTCTTGGCAGTCATTGGGGGCAGCAACGGAGTTGACGCGTAGGCTCATCCAGTCAAGCGCGGTAGGGATGTCGATTTGGTCGGAGGCGTCGGCAGGCAGTCGCCGGATCTCAATGACATCGCCCATCTTGCAGGCGCGGTCAAGCGCCTGCTCGGTCCAGGCCGGAGGAACCAGCGGATCCCGGTCGCCGTATATCACCAGCATCGGAGCTTGGGTCGGTCCCTGGGGAAGGGTGGTCTTACGTAGATAGCCGCGGAGTTTCGCCGTGGCGGCGGTGGTGTGGGGTCGCAGATCGTCGGGAGTGATTTGAGCGGCAATCGTCGCACGTTCGTCGAGCGCCTAGCCCTGGCACGCCAGCAGCGCATCCCAACTCTGCTGGACGATCCCGCCGCGGTAGTCGTCAAGGTTGAAATCACCGCGGTAGGCGTTTTTCAAAGCGGCCAGGAACGCCTGTAGGTCGAGTTCTTGTTGAATGTTAAGGGTGCCAGCATCGGCCGCGTCGGCCAGGCCGTCGATATCCGCGACGGGCGAAATGGCGACCGAGCCGAGCAAGTTCAGCCGCTGTCCCTGGTTGTCGACCAGCTCATTGGCTGCCCACGCCGCCTGACCCCCCTGACCAATCCCCAGCGCAAGCCACTCAACGGAAGCCGGAGCTTGGGCGCGGGCGGCCATAAGGGCGCGGGCGGCGCGCACCGAATCAATGAGGTTGTAACCGCCTGTCGTGGAGTCCAGAAACGGATGGTAGGAGTCTCGGTTTTTCCTCCAGTCCAGGCTCTTGTCGATGCTTCCCGGCCCCTGGGAGCTTCCGAGCCCTTGGTAGTCAGACATGACCACCACATATCCAGCCTCCAGCAGCTTCTGCACGGTAGACGAAGAGTTCAGCAGCGTCGGCGACAGCGACGGGGCGCACTCGGGCAGTGTGCCGGTCGCGGGGTGCCCAAACGCCACGACCCGCCAACCGCCATCGGGAGGTTGACCCTTCGGAACCAACAGCATGCCCGTGACGCGAGCGGTGCTGTCGTTGATACCCGATCGAGAAAAATAGGTGAAACGCTGTATCCACGCGCTGACTGATCGCAGCGACGGATCGATGTCCGGCACGGCGTCTGCCGCGATGAAATCGCCAGTGTTCTCAGTGGGCTCGGTTGGATTCGATGCGGACGGCGACGCACTGCGTCCACAGCCTGCCATGGTGAGTACGACCAGCCACACAGACATCGCCGCCACGGCTCGGTTGATCATGTGCCCACCGTCGACCCGACAAGAACTCGCCGTTCGTGTCGCCATAAAAGTCTAGATGTGAGTAGCCCCATGCGGGTTGCTCTTTCCGAGCGGACGGCTCCGGGTCAGTCTGAAGACTCTATCGTCTGAGCGCACGCCCATGAGCCCAATTTGCACCGGTTTCGGCTTTGTGAGTTGTTCCGTTGGTGCTCGACACCCGGCTCCGAACAGTCGGCAGGCAGATGCATCGCGCGCACAGAGAGTCACTGGTGTTGACGGCGTCAACGCTCGCAGGTCGCGGCGCGTCGTTTCGCGTACTTCCGAGTAGTTTCGTGCGGATATGGTCGCTGCTTCCACAGGTCAGCGTGGTTTCAGTACCGGAGTCGATTCCCCGGCAGCTCCACCAGTGAAGGCCTAGCTAGGACAGGGATTTGATCCCGAGCCTGGACCTCGCCGCGTCGAAACTCATGTGTCCGCACGGACTCCTGTGAGTCGTGAGCAACTGGGATGCGCTTGTCGGCTACGTCTGCGGTCGGGTGAGTGTTCGAAATATGTGACGCACTCTCTTCGTAACGGCAATTGTGCGGTAGGTGGGCCAGCCCGTGAGGACAGCCCGCCTACGCCACCCGCTACGACTACCCAGCTTTCGCATTTGCCTGTGCCAGCGCCACCGCCCTGGTGTCGAGCTCGATCTCGAAGCGGTCGGTCATATCCGGCGTCACATCGGCGAGGTCGACGTAGAACTGCTGATACCAGCGGCGCATCTGATAGACCGCGCCGTCCTCCTCGACCAGCAGCGGATTGTCGATGCGGGTCTTGTCCTTCCAGATCTCGACGTCCTGCAGGAAGCCCTTGCTGACTCCTTCGGTCAACGTCTTGGCCAGCTTCTCCGTCATCGCCTCATCCAGACTCTTTGGCTTCTCAACGATGACGCCCCACTGCAGGACGAAGGAATCCTGAATGACCCGATAGTTGCAGATGATCAAGATCAACTTGGTGATGTCCTACTTTAACGGGTCAAACGACTGGTCGACTTTGGAGTCTATGTTCAATTGCAATTATTTGCTAGCCAAACTGAAAGTTACTCGATCAACTATCGTTACGTTGTTGCTAATTTCTCCTTGCAGCGACCATTGGGCAGTGATAGCGTCTTTGCATCGCCTGCGATTCACTGACCGAGGTTAGCGTTGCAGCGAACTGCGTAAACTTTGCGACAAATTGTGGTCCACGCGTCACATCGTTATCGCCCAGGCGAAGGGGGATGGTGGTGAGCTTGCTCGGCAACTCCACTTGGTGCGTCCCCGGCACAGTTCATGGCTGGCGGGGCCGGTGGACATCACGCGTCGCCGGCTCGCCAACCGATTCTTGGTCGCCGTGTCACCCACCCCGGCGCCTGGCACCGCGACGACCCGGAATTGCGAACCAACCCGCATCTAAACGTCGGCGCATCGCGAAGGATTTACATCATGAAGGTCGTGTTGTTCTGCGGCGGCTACGGCATGCGCATGCGGACAGCGGAGAGTGACGTCATCCCAAAGCCTCTACAGATGGTCGGCCCGCGCCCGTTGTTGTGGCACGTCATGCGGTACTACGCCCATTACGGACACAAGGAATTCATCCTGTGCCTAGGCTACGGCGCCGACGAGGTCAAGGACTTCTTTCTCAGCTACCGCGAGACCGACTCCAACGACTTCGTCCTGCACGAGGGCCAGAAAGAGCTGTTGGGATCGGACATCGAGGACTGGACCGTCACCTTTGTCGACACTGGCCTGGAGTCGCCCATCGGCGAGCGGCTGCGCCGGGTACGCATGTACCTGGGTAACGATCCGTACTTCCTGGCCAACTATGCCGACGTGCTGACCGACGCCCCGCTCGACGACATCATTGACCGTGCCGTCAGCGCGGGTGCCACCGCCTCTATGTTGATCGTCCCGCCGCAATCGACATTTCACTGCGTCGAGGTGGCCTCCACCGGCGAGGTCAAAGAGATCGTCCCCATCAGCGAATTCCCGATTGGGGTGAATGGCGGATACTTCGTCCTGAACCAGGAAATCATCGACCTCATCCCACAGAATGGCGACCTGGTCGGCGACGCGTGCATGTCGCTAGCCGGGACGGGTCGGCTCATCGGTTACCGGCACGAGGGATTCTGGAAGCCAGCCGACACCTTCAAGGAGCGTGCTGAGCTAGACGCCAGCTACGACAAGGGAATTCGGCCGTGGGCGGTCTGGGAATCGGCTCAATACGCGACGGCCGCGCGATGACCGGGCTGTCGATGGACTCGATCAAGAGCTCTCCGACGCAGGACGCCGGAACAATCCACGTAGGCAGCGGGCAACGGCGTCCAAACAGGAGCTCTTGGCACGGACTGAAGCGCACAGGCCGCACTTCCCTCGACAGTCCGCTGACAAATGCGACCGTCGCGGAAACTCAGGGACGTCAGTGGAAGCGTGCATATCACCGATGCGTGCTAGTGGTCGACACAATCGTCATCGTCGCGGTGGTTATGGTTGCGCACATCAGCAGATTCTGGCTACTCTCCATGGACGACCCGAAAGAACGCACAAGCTGGCACGTAACGGTGCTCTCCGTCATTCTTGTGATCTCCTGGCTT
>JAJKIB010000355.1 GCA_021154745.1 Mycobacterium sp. | reverse complement strand
GGCATCACGGTGCCGCTATGTGTGGTCATCGGTGTCGGCGTCGCATGGCTGGTGGAGCGAACGGACCTGCCCGGACTGGCATTCTGGCGTCCCTTGTTCGTCGCGCCCCTCGCGGTGCCGGCGTTCGTCAACAGTTACGCATGGGTCGGCGTGATCCCGTCGCTGCACGGGTTGTGGGCCGGTGTATTGGTGACGACGCTGTCGTACTTCCCGTTCATGTATCTGCCGGTGGCCGCGACGCTGCGCAGGCTCGATCCCGCTGTCGAGGAGTCGGCGCGGGCACTGGGGTCTGATTCGGCGGGCGTGTTCTTCCGGGTGGTGCTGCCGCAGCTGCGGCTGGCCATCCTCGGCGGCGGCCTGTTGATCGGCGTCCATCTACTCGCGGAGTTCGGCGCGTTCGCGATGCTGCGATTCGACACCTTCACGGTCGCGATCTTCCAGCAGTTCCAGTCCACGTTCGACGGGGCGGCCGGCAGCATGCTCGCGGGCGTGCTGGTGTTGCTCTGTCTGGCTCTGCTCGTGGCCGAGGCACTGGCTCGCGGAAGCGTCCGCTTCGCTCGCATCGGCGCAGGTGCGCCACGCGCGACGACACCGATTCGCCTGGGCCGCAACACGATACCCGCGGGGGCCGGTCTCGTTACGCTGGCCCTGCTGGCGCTCGGCGTACCCGTGTGGACGATTCTGCGCTGGCTGTGGATCGGCGGCGCCGAGGTGTGGGTGCTCGACGACATCGCCACCGCGCTTGGCCAAACCATCGGCCTGGCCACAGTGGCGGCGGTGCTGACGACAGTGCTGGCGTTCCCCGTCGCGTGGGTCGCCGTGCGGTCCAGCGGTGTGCTCGCCCGCGCCGTGGAGGGCGCCAACTACGTGACCAGTTCGCTTCCCGGCATCGTCACCGCCCTCGCCCTCGTCACGGTCACCATCCACGCCGCCCGCCCGCTCTATCAGAGCGTCGCGCTGATCGTGTTCGCCTACGTGCTGCTGTTCATGCCGCGCGCGCTGGTCAACGTCCGAGCCGGACTGGCCCAGGTGCCGCTGAGCCTCGAAGAGGCGTCCCGGTCGCTGGGCAGCTCGCCGACAGCCACTTTCCTGCGCGTCACACTGCGACTGACCGCGCCCGCCGCAGCCGCCGGCGCATCGCTGGTATTCGTCGCTGTGGCAACGGAATTGACCGCGACGCTGCTGCTCGCGCCCACCGGCACCCGGACGCTGTCGATGCGCTTCTGGTCGTTCTCCAGCGAGCTGGACTACGCCGCCGCGGCTCCCTACGCGCTGGTGCTTGTCGTGCTCGCCATCCCGGTGACACTGGTGCTCTTCCGACAGTCGACGAAGGTGGCCGCGCTATGACGACCACCATCCTCGATGTCACGGGACTCGCGAAGTCGTTCAACGGACACACCGTTCTGCACGATATCGACCTCGGGCTGAAACCCGGCACCACGACAGCAGTTGTCGGCTCGTCGGGGTGCGGCAAGACCACGCTGCTGCGACTCATCGCCGGATTCGAAACACCCGACTCCGGGACGATAACCATCGACGGACGACAGGTGGCAAGTCCGGAAACCGCTGTGGCACCGCACCGTCGGAGCGTCGGCTACGTCGCACAGGACGGTGCGCTCTTCCCGCACCTGACCGTCGGGCAGAACATCGCATACGGCTTACGCGGTACCGCCCGCGGTGAAGTTCGTGCCCGTGTCAGCGAACTGCTCGAAACCGTTTCCCTGGACGCGTCATACGCCTCGCGACGTCCGCACCAACTGTCGGGTGGCCAACAGCAGCGCGTCGCATTGGCGCGTGCGCTCGCCCGCCAGCCGGTCCTGATGCTGCTCGACGAACCGTTCAGCGCGCTCGACACTGGCCTGCGCGCCTCCACCCGCAAGGCGGTTGCCAGTCTGCTCACCGACGCGGGCGTGACAACACTTTTGGTGACGCACGACCAGGAAGAGGCGCTGTCGATCGCGGATCAGGTGGCCGTCATGCGCGACGGACGCTTCACCCAGGTCGGCAGCCCGCAGCAGGTATACCGGCACCCCACCGACCGGTTCACCGCGGAATTCCTCGGCGACTGCATTTCGCTTCCGTGCACCGTCGCATCGGGAATCGCCGACTGCGCACTCGGCCGCATACCCGTACAGGGATCGGCAGCCGACGGGCCCGCTACGCTCGTGCTGCGGCCCGAACAGCTTGTTGCGACGGTGGTTTCAGACAGCGAACGGCTCGACGGCGTCAGCACAGTGATCGCCACCGAGTTCCTCGGCCACGATGTGCTGCTGACCATCGACCCGGCCGGCGAAACCGCCCCGCTCATCGTGCGGCAGCACAGCCTCAACCCGCCGCCGATCGACGCCAAGGTGCGGATCGAGGTGGTTGGCAGCGGCGTCGTGCTGTCATGAGCCCGCTCCTCGACCATCTGCGCGGCCACGGCGAGAAAGTGGCGGTCCTGACGGACACCCAGCAGCTTTCATACCACCAACTTGCCGACAGGGTCGCCGACACCGCGCAGAAACTCGACGGGCCTCGCGGACTGGTGTTACTCGAAACCCGCAACGACACTGCCACTTTGGTGGGTTGCCTGGCGGCAATGACGGTCGGCCACGTGGTCATGCCGGTGCCTGCCGGACGCAGCCATACGGCGATCCTGCAGACGTATGAACCCGACGTCGTCATCGACGGCAGCGGGATTCACCACCGCGGTCGCGGCGGACGCCACCGGCTGCACGACGACCTCGCCTTGCTGTTGTCCACCTCCGGCAGCACCGGCTCACCCAAACTGGTCCGACTGTCCCGCACCAATCTGCTCTCCAACGCCGCAGCCATCGCCGAGTATCTCGAGATCCGCGAAACCGACAGGGCCGCAACCACCCTGCCCATGTCGTACAGCTACGGCCTCTCGGTGATCCACAGTCACCTGCTGCAGGGCGCGGGGCTGATCCTCACCGATCACTCGGTCGTCGACGACGCGTTCTGGGAGCTGTTCCGCCGGCACCGCGGCACGGCACTGGCCGGCGTGCCCTACACCTTCGAGCTGCTCGAGCGCGTGGGTCCAGAGGCGTTGGACCTACCGCATCTGCGTTACGTCACGCAGGCCGGTGGCCCGATGCCGCCTGAGCGTGTGAGGCGATTCGCGGACTTCGGCCGACGACTCGGCTGGGATCTGTTCGTGATGTACGGGTCGACGGAAGCGACCGCCCGAATGGCCTATCTGTCACCACAACTGGCCTCGTCGCATCCGGGCGCTATCGGCAGGCCGATTCCCGGCGGATCGTTTTCGATTGAGCCGCGCGACGGATGGGACGACGATGAGGTCGGCGAGCTGGTCTACCGCGGCCCCAACGTGATGATGGGCTACGCGCACCAGCCCGCCGATCTCGCGCTCGGAAAGACTGTCGACGCGCTGCACACCGGCGACATCGCCCGCCGAGGCCACGATGGGCTGTACGAAGTGATCGGGCGCAGCAGCCGTTTCGTCAAGATGTACGGGCTGCGGATCGACCTCCAACACGTCGAGGCGACGCTGAGTGACCGCGGTGTGACGGCGTTCTGCACCGATGTCGACGACCGCCTCGCGGTGGCGGTTACCGATCACGACGAGGCGGAGGTCCGACGCTTCGCCGCGGCGGCTGCGGGCGTCCCGGCGAGCGCCGTGCAGGCCGTCACGGTCACTGAGCTGCCGATGCTGCCGTCTGGCAAGCCGGACTACCAGGCGGTGCGTGACCTCGCGCGCGCATCGAACACTAATGAGGCCAACATGATTGGCTTGCGCGAGCTTTTCGCCGATGTGCTGCAGATCGACGCCGACACCATCGATTCCGACGCCAGTTTCGCCGACCTAGGCGGCAATTCGCTGTCATACGTGACGATGTCGGTACGGCTGGAACGCGCGCTGGGCCGACTACCCGCGGACTGGCAGCGGCTGCCGCTGCGGGAGCTGGAGGCCATGCCCAAAGCGGCGCGGCGGTGGTGGCCGTGGTGGGGCGCGACTTTGGAGACCAGCGTCGCACTTCGCGCCGCCGCGATTCTGCTCATCGTCGGGTCGCACGCCGGGCTGTTTCACCTCTGGGGCGGCGCGCACCTGCTGCTCGGCATTGCGGGATACAACTTCGGCCGGTTCTGCCTCACGCTGGTGCCCCGAACAGATCGGGTGCGGCACCTGCGCAACACCATCGCATGGATCGCGGGGCCGTCCGTGGCGTGGATTGCGATCGCGCTGATGATCACCGGCGACTACGCCCCCACGAATCTGTTGCTGGCCAACAAGTTCCTTGGTCCGCACGACAGCATGACCGCCGGTCGGCTGTGGTTCGTCGAAGTGCTGGTGTGGATTCTGGTGGCGCTGGCCGCGCTGTGCTGGCTACCGGTCGTGGACCGGTTGGAACGGCAACGGCCCTTCGCCGTTGCGATGGGGTTCTTGGCCGCGGGACTGGCGCTGCGGTACGACATCCTCGGGATGCACTTGGGCCGCGACGCATGGTTCACCGTGTTGGCGTTCTGGTTCTTCGCAGTGGGCTGGGCCGCGGCCAAGGCGTCGACCACACTGCAACATGCAGCGGTGACGATCGTGCTGATCATCGGGCTGCACGGCTACTTCGACCGTACCGAACGAGAAATGTTGGTGCTGGCCGGTTTCGCCCTACTGAACTGGCTACCCGCCCTTCGTTGCCCACCCGCGGCCACCGCCGTCGCAGGCACCATCGCGGAGGCATCGCTGTACATCTACCTGACCCACTACCAGGTCTACGCGCTATTCAACGGCCATCCGCTGCTCGGCGTTGTCGCCTCGGTTATCGTCGGCATACTGTTGACTCGAGTTGTGTCGTCGCTTCGGTCACGGCTACGACCGCTCCGCGATAAGCCCTTCCTGCACCATGGTGGCCGCGATGGCGCCGTCGGTGCGGAACCAGCTGCCGGTCACGACGCCACGTCCGCGCGCCGCGGCCGGTGAGCGGCACTCCAGCAGATTCCATTCGTCGGCGCGCACGGGTCGGTGGAACCAGATCGACGAGTCGGTGGTGCCGCTGCGATGGCTGCGGTCCCTCATCGAATGGCCATGCACCTGCAGCGCGGGGTCGATCATGTAGACATCCGTGACGTAGGCCGCGACCAGCGTGTGCATCAACTGGTCGTCGGGAAGCGGAACGGTTGCCCGCCACCACAATCGCCGCACGAATTCACCGGTGGACATGTCGTCGGCGATCCTGATGTCGAGCTCGTCCAGGGGCATCGACGGTGCAGGCCCGGCGGGGCCGGTGCGCGGCAACGTGGTCGGATCGCCTGCCATATCAGGCTGGTGTCCGTGTTCCGGGCCGGGCAGCTCGGCGGCGAACGACACCGTAGCCGTCGTCAGCAGCCGCCCGTCCTGGTGCGAGTCGACGCGGCGCGCGGCCGCGGTCCTGCCGTCAAAGACCCGGGCCACACCGTATTCGACTGGATCGCCGGCTTCGCCCCCGCGCAGGAACTGCAGGTGCATGTTTGTCGGCGGCCGGTCGGCGTCGACGGTGTGGCACGCGGCGGCCAGGCTCTGCGCGACGAATTGCCCACCGTAGGCGCGCTTTCCGGCTGGGCCGCTGCCGGGCCCGATCCAGGTATCCGCACCTGCGCCCGGCGCCAGATCGAGCAGCTTGAGCAGCGCGCTCATGCCACCGTGCCCGAATCGGTGAGCCGACCGATCTCGTCAGGAGTCATCCCCAGCCACTCGCCAAGCACGGCGACAGTGTCGTCGCCGAGCGCCGGCGCAGCGACCGCTGGCGGGTAGGCGCCGTCGATCTCGAGCGGCAGCCCCGGCGCCAGGTACTGGCCGATCCGGGGCTGATCGAGCGGCGTGAACATCGGGTTGGCGGTCACCCTGTCGTCGATGGCCGTTTCGGCGAAGGTGCGGTAGCGCTCCCACAACACGGAGGTCGTCGCAAGCGCCGCGGCGACGTCGTCACCGGTGTGCGCGGAGAACCACTCGGTGAACAGGCCACTCAGCGCGTCACGGTGCTGGTAACGCTCGCCCTCGTCGGCGAAGTCGGCGCCGATCGTGTCAGCCAGCGCCGCAACGGCTTTCGTCGTTCCGGTCAGTTCGGTCAGGTCGCGGAAGTGCCGCCCCGTCAGCGCGACGATCATGAACGACACCCCGTCACTGCTGGTGAAATCCTGGCCGTACTGCCCATACACCGAGTTGCCGATGCGCTCGCGCGCGGTCCCGTTCACCATGACCTCGGTGAAGAAGCTGAGATTGCCCGCGGTGGCCAGCGCCACGTTCTCCAGCGGAATGCTGATCCGTTGCCCGTGTCCGGTCGCATCGCGATGCCGCAACGCGGTGACGACGGCCAGCGCCGCGTAGATGCCGCATGCGACATCCCACGCAGGCAGAACATGATTCACCGGTGTCGCAAGCTCGACGGGACCCGTCGCCATCGGAAATCCGACCCCGGCATTGACGGTGTAGTCGACGCCGGTGCCGCCGTCGGCGCGGCCGGACACCTCGACGTGAATCAGATCGGGCCGCAGCCGCGTCAAGGTGTCGTACGAATGCCATTCCCGCCCCGCGACATTCGTCACCAGAACGCCGCTGTCCGCGATGAGCCGCTGCACCATGTCCTGGCCTTCCTGCGAGCGGAAGTTGGCCGCCACCGAGCGCTTGCCCTTGTTCAGGCCGGCCCAGTAGATGCTGTCGCCGTCGCCGGTGACCGGCCAGCGGTGGTAGTCGGCGGCACCGCCGATCGGGTCGACGCGGATCACCTCGGCACCGAGCTGGCCCAGCGTCATCCCGGCCAACGGAACCGCCACGAAGCTGGAAATCTCGACGATCCGCACACCGGCCAGCGGCCGCGCGGCATCAACGCTCATGGGGTCAAGCTATCAAGCGCCCCCAACCACCCCCGCCAGACTGCGCACAGATCGCGAAATCGCGACGGATCGCGATCTGTGCGCAGTTTCGCGGGGCAGTCAAGCGCCCGCCCCGGCGAGTTTGATCGCTGCGGCTTCGATGGTGTCCTCGGAGAGCAGCACCTCCAGCGCGGCGTCGCCGAGCGGGATGAAGCTGTCCCTGCTCGCGACGCGCTCCACGGCGCCGGCGTACCCGTGCTCGAGCAGCTCAGCGAGCATGCCTTCGCCGACGCCCCCAGTCGCCCGGGTCTCGTCGACGATCAGCACCCGCCCGGTGGCGCTGGCCTCGCGAATCATGTCGTCCACCGGCAGCGGCGCCAGCCATCTCAGGTCGACCACGCGCACTCTGATGCCGAGCGCGTCGAGTCGGCGGGCCACCCGCAGGCTCATGCGTAGGCCATTGCCGAACGTGAGGATCGTCAGGTCCTTGCCCTCGCCGTAGGTGCGCGCACGACCGATCGGCACCCCGGCTTCCGGATACGCAGCGAGCCAGCCGTCGTCGCCCTCGTCGTGCAGATCGCGGGTGTGGTACAGCGCGATCGGTTCCAGAAAGACACACACCACGCCGGCCTGCTTCGCCGCGGCCGCGCACGTATGGAGCATCGCCGCGGCATCGTCGGGACGCGACGGTGATGCGATCACAACTCCGGGGATGTCACGGATAGCCGCGATGGAGTCGTCGTTGTGAAAGTGCCCGCCGAACCCCTTCTGGTATCCGTAGCCGGCCACCCGCATCACCATCGGATTGCGGTACTGCCGGTTGGAGAAGAACTGCAGCGTCGCGCCCTCGCCGCGAATCTGGTCCGCGGCGTTGTGAAAGTAGGCCAGGTACTGGATCTCGGGGATCGGCAGCAGGCCCGACACCCCGGCACCGAGCGCAAGGCCGAGGATCGACTGCTCGTCGAGAAGCGTGTCGAACACCCGTGCCGAACTGGTCTTGCCGAGTAGTCCACGGGTGACGCCGTACACGCCGCCCTTGCGGGCGACGTCCTCGCCGAAGATCATCGCCTCCGGGTATCGATCCAGGATGTCGTGCAGCGCACGGTTGATCGCCTGCGCAAGCGTCAACGGCGCGTCCGGCTCACCGGACCTCACGGTCGCGGCCAGCGACGGTGGAGATGCGGCGACGTCTTCCTCGAGGCTCTCCCCAAGTGGCGTCATCACCGCCGCGGCGCTGTCGAGCTGTGGCAGATCGCCAACCTCGCCAGCAAGCTCAAACACGGTGGCGCGCTTGGCTTCGTAGCGTTCGAGCACCTCCGCGGGAGTCAGCGCACCGCGGTTGATCAACAGTTCGGCGGTGCACAG
>JAJKIB010000354.1 GCA_021154745.1 Mycobacterium sp. | reverse complement strand
CAACCTGGTACTTGTTGACGCCGATGACGGGCTGTTGCCCGGAGTCGATGCGGGCCTGGGTGCGGGCCGCGGCCTCCTCGATGCGCAGCTTCGGGATGCCGTCGCTGATCGCCTGCGCCATGCCGCCGTGCTCATTCACCTCTTTGAGGTGGCCGCGGACCTTCTCCGCGAGCTGATGGGTCAGCCACTCGACGTAGTACGAGCCGCCCCACGGGTCGATCGGCCGGGTGGTGCCCGACTCCTGCTGCAGCACGAGCTGCGTGTTGCGCGCGATGCGGGCCGAGAAGTCGGTCGGCAGCGCGAGCGCCTCGTCGAGCGCGTTGGTGTGCAGCGACTGGGTGTGCCCCTGGGTGGCGGCCATCGCCTCGATACAGGTGCGCGCGACGTTGTTGAACGGATCCTGCGCGGTCAACGACCAGCCCGAAGTCTGCGAATGTGTGCGCAGCGACAGGGATTTCGCGTCCTTGGGACTGAACTCGGCGACCAGCTCACTCCACAGCAGCCGCCCAGCGCGCAGCTTGGCCACCTCCATGAAGAAGTTCATCCCGATGCCCCAGAAGAACGACAGCCGCGGCGCGAACTTGTCGATGTCCAGGCCGGCATCCAGGCCCGCCTTGATGTACTCGACGCCGTCGGCGAGCGTGTAGGCCAGCTCCAAATCCGCCGTGGCACCGGCTTCCTGGATGTGGTAGCCGGAGATCGAGATCGAGTTGAACTTCGGCATCCTGGTGCTGGTGTAGCCGAAGATGTCGGAGATGATCCGCATCGACGACTTGGGCGGATAGATGTAGGTGTTGCGGACCATGAACTCCTTGAGGATGTCGTTCTGGATGGTCCCGGCCAGCTTCTCCGGCGGCACACCCTGCTCCTCGGCGGCAACCACGTAGAGCGCGAGGATCGGGAGCACCGCGCCGTTCATCGTCATCGACACCGAAACGGTCGACAGATCGATACCGTCGAACAACTGGCGCATGTCGAGAATGGAATCGATTGCGACGCCTGCCATTCCGACGTCGCCGGCCACCCGCGGGTGATCCGAGTCGTAGCCGCGATGGGTGGCCAGGTCGAACGCGACCGAAAGACCCTTCTGGCCCGCCGCGAGATTGCGGCGGTAGAACGCATTCGATTCCGCGGCGGTGGAGAACCCGGCGTACTGACGGATGGTCCACGGCTGGTTGACGTACATGGTCGGGTACGGACCGCGGATGTACGGCGGTTCACCGGGAAAGCTGTCGACCGGATACCCGGCCGCGGCGGCGGCATCGCGGTCGGCGGCGATGTACACGGGCTTGACGTCGATGCCCTCGGGAGTCACCCAGTCCAGTTGGTCCGGCGTATAGCCGTGTGCGGCGGCGGCCGCATCAACGTGTTCGGCGACCGCGGCCTCGGTCGCGAGCTCACCGCTATGCTCGCCGTGCAGCGGGACGTCGGCGAAGCTGCCGATACCAGTTGTTGCCGTCATAGTCAGGCCCCCAATCGGGTGAGCAGGTCCGACAACGCTTTCACCGCATCGACCTTGGCGGTCAGGTAGCCGTCGGGCTTCGAATCCGCCTCGGCCACGGCCGTTTCGGGGCCGGCAAGAAGGACATGCGATATTCCGGCCTTGCGCGCCGCATCGACCGCGGCCGACGCCTCGGTGGCGTAGCGGGCGTCGGTACCGCAGATCACCGCGACCCTGGCGGCCGTTTCTTCTATGGACCCGCTGACCGCCTCGATACCGCCGGACGCGAGGAGATTGGTCGCGAACGTGGTGCGGATGTTGTGCTCCGCCAGCGGACCGAGCGGCACCAGCAGCACCTTCGGCCGCGATCCCGACTTCTCGAGGAACGCGTCCGACCGGTTCCGCAGGGCCTCGAACCCGGCGGCGTACCGCACCACGGTTTCAAGGGAATCGCCTTGCGGCAGTGGTGGTTCCGCGAGATTCGGGTACTCGTTGACACCGGTGAGCGCCTTGCGCCGTCGTGCGATGTCGTCGATCCGGCGGTCAGCCACGTCGGTGATCTGGCCGACGACATAATCACGAGCGGCCTCGAAACCGCCGCGGGATTCGATGTCCTGGAAGTGCTTCCACGCCTGCTCGGCCAACGCCTTGGTGAGATCCTCGACAAACCACGAACCACCCGCGGGGTCGAGCACCCGGCCAATGTGCGACTCCTCCAACAGCAGCAGCTGGGTGTTGCGGGCGATGCGCCGCGCGAAACGCGAAGCGGTGCCGGGAAATCCGCCGGGGATGGCCACGTCGAACGGGTGAACCAGCACGGTGTCGGCGCCTCCGGCACCCGCGGAGAACGCCGCCAGTGTGGTGCGCAACATGTTCACCCACGGATCGCGCTGCGCCATCATCGGCAGCGACGTGACCGCGTGCAACCGGGCCGCACCGGCCTCCGGCTCCCCCACCACTTCGGCCACCCGCGCCCACAGCCGGCGGGCCGCACGCAGCTTCGCGATCGTCATGAACTGGTCATCGTCGGCGGCGAAGCGGAAACTGATCTGCCGCAACGCATCCCCCGGTGCAATGCCGCCATCACCGAGCAGGCGCAGATAGCCGACCGCCGCACCGATGCTGCCAGCCAATTCCCACGACGCGCTGGCGCCCAGATCATGGAAAGCTGGACCGTCGATGGTGATCGCCCGCACGCCACCGTCGTATCCGGTCACCTCGGCGGCCACCGCGACAACGTCGGCCATACTCGGCGCGGGTCGCCCGCTCAGCGGTGCGGTCAACGGGTCGGCGCCCAGATCCACCGACAGCCGCGAACGCTGGTCGTCGTCGAGATCGGTCAACAGGGCCAGCGCCGCGTCTGCGGCGGCCTCGTAGTCGACACCGGCGTCGAGGACAACGGGGACGAGGTCAAGGAACACGCCTTCCAGCAGGCGATCAAGGTCGGCCGCCGCGCCCTCGACGCCCAGCACGAGGGCGCTCACGCCCTCGGTCAGGGCGACGAGCACCGCACCGTTCGCGTCTGCGGCTGCGGATCCGTTGGCGGGAAAGGCTTCGGCGACCCGCCATCCGGACTTGACGTCGCGCAGCGCATCGCCGCCCCGCACATAGGGCCACCGCCCGGGCAGCGCCGGTTCGGGCAGTGCGTCCAACGACGTGTACAGCGGGCGGATCGCGAATCCTTCGTAGGTAGGCGAATCCAGCAGCCGCTCCGGCTCGTCGGGCAAATCCGCCGGGTCACGCCGTGTGCTCTTGGCTAGGACGCCGGCCACCGCCGACCGCCACCTCGCGATATCGGAATCCGCATCACCGGTTTTTTGCACGCCATCAGGCTAAATGATCGCCATCACAGCAGCGCCCGCCGGGCGGCCGACTCACACGGACGGTGACGCGGTGTTGCCACGGCCCGGCCCGTAGGCTTGGTAGGCGTGAAAGCCGTCGTCAGCACCCTGCGCGCGCTGCGTGCCGCGGTGACTGCGACGGCGTCGACAGTTTCGCCCGGGCGGTTCATCGCCATCCTGACAGCAATTGTGATCCTCATCGCAGTTGCGGTGCTGGTTCCGTTGCCCACCGCGGTTCAGCTGCGCGACTGGGCAACATCGGTAGGTCCATGGTTTCCGCTGGCGTTCCTGGTCGCCCACATCGTGGTGACCGTCTTTCCGTTCCCGCGCACCGCGTTCACGTTGGCGGCGGGCCTCCTCTTCGGCCCCTATCTCGGTGTCCCGCTGGCAGTGCTGGCCAGCACCTGCAGCGCGGTTATCGCCCTGCTTCTGGTGCGCGCTGCTGGCTGGCAGCTGAGCCGGTTGGTCCGGCACCCCCGAGTCGATTCACTGGACGACCGGCTGCGCGAGCGTGGCTGGCCCACCATCATCTCGATGCGATTGATTCCCGCGGTGCCGTTCTCGGTGATGAACTACGCCGCAGGCGCGTCGGCGATCCGGGTGTTGCCCTACACGCTGGCATCCTTCGTCGGCTTGATCCCCGGCACCGCGGCCGTCGTCATCCTCGGCGACGCGCTCACCGGCAAGGTCAGCCCGCCGCTGTTCGTGGTCTCGCTGTGCACCGCGAGCCTCGGCGTCACGGGATTGATCTACGAGATCCGCACCCATCGTCGCCATCACCGCCGGCGCCTCGCCGACTCGGCTCCCGACACCGAGCCGGCGATCACCGGCTGAAGTCGGCTCAGACCTCCGTATTGCCGCTGTGGCGCCCGAACGACGACGGGGCGTCCTGTTGCTGCTGGGACAGCGGCGGGTACTGCATCGGCGGTAGGGGGTCCACCGGTGCGGCGGGGATTGCGCTGACGCCCGAGGAGGACCGCGCGTCCGCCTCTGCCTTGGCAACGGCCTGCGCAATCGCCGGATCCGTCTGGGTGGTGAACCACTCCGCGACCTCCGCCGAGTCATCCTCCGGCTTGGGCAGGTCCTCCTCGACCGGCGACGGCTGATAGCGGAAGACGCCATCGTCCCCCGGCGCGCCGAGCATCTTGGTGAAGCCCTGCAGCGCCGCGCCGAAGTCGCTGGGCACCAGCCAGACCTTGTTCGCCTCGCCCTTGGCCATCTGCGGCAGGGTCTGCAAATACTGGTACGCCAGCATCTCCGGGGTCGGCCGGCCCGCCTTGATCGCGGCGAAGGTCTTCTCGATCGCCTTGGCCTGGCCCTGGGCCTGCAGGTAGGACGCGGCGCGCTCACCCTGGGCCCGCAGCATCCTTGACTGCCGGTCGGCCTCCGCGGCAAGGATCGCGGCCTGCTTGGCGCCCTCAGCCGACAGGATCTGGGCCTGCTTCTGACCCTCGGCCTGTTTGATTGCGGCCTCTCTGCTGCCCTCGGCGGTCAAGATCATCGCCCGCTTCTCACGGTCGGCCCTCATCTGCTTTTCCATCGAGTCCTGGATGGACGGCGGCGGGTCGATGCTGCGGAGCTCGACGCGCGCGACCCGCAGACCCCAACGGCCGGTGGCTTCGTCGAGCACACCACGCAGCTGACCGTTGATCTGGTCGCGCGACGTCAAGGTCTGCTCGAGCGTCATGCCGCCCACCACATTTCGCAGCGTCGTGGTGGTCAGCTGCTCGACGCCGACGATGTAGTTGCTGATCTGGTAGACCGCCGCCTGCGGGTTGGTCACCTGGAAGTAGACGACGGTGTCGATGTTGACCGTCAGGTTGTCCTCGGTGATCACCGGCTGTGGCGGGAACGACACCACCCGCTCGCGCAGGTCGACCCGCGCGCGGATCCTGTCGACGAACGGCAGCAGCAAGGTCAGCTGACCCGACACGGTCTTGCTGTAGCGCCCCAGCCGTTCGATGACCGCGGCCTCGGCCTGCGGGATCAGCGCGATCGATTTGGCCACGATGATGGCGGCGAATACCACCAGCACCCCGACCAGGATCAAGCCGGCGACTGCACCATCCATGACGGTTCCTTCCGTAGTTGCCCAGTGTTCTCTAGACGACTTTTTGGACGACGGCGGTGGCGCCGTCGATGTGCACGACGGTGACGTGGTCGCCCGCTTCGTAGATATCGTCGTCGTTCAGCGGGCGCGCCGTCCAGACTTCGCCATCGAGTTTCACCTGGCCTTCATGGCGCGCCACCCGATCCAGCACGAGGGCGCTCTTGCCCTCCAGCGCCTTTACCGGCTCAGGCAGACCCTTGCCCGACATGAAATGCCGCCGCAACGCGGGCCGCACCAGCACCAGCAACAGGATCGACACCACCAGGAATACCGCGCCGTGCACCCACAAGTCGTCGAACACGAGGCTCGAACCGGCCGCCGCCAATGCTCCGCCGCCCAACATGAGAAGGAACATGTCGCCGGTGAGCGCTTCGGCCCCGGCAAGGGCCAGTGCGGCGATTAGCCAGATGAGCGGGACGGCCATGGCGCCAGCCTATCGTGTAGCCGACCCGATGAGCGGCTAACTACTACACTGCGAGCATCATGTGGTGTCCCAGTGTCTCCCTGTCGGTTTGGGCCAACGCCTGGCTCGCAGGCGCCGCCGCGCCTGACGACGTCCTCGATGCGTTAGCACAATGGGCGCCAAGACATTCCGTGACCGCTTATGACTCGGTCGCGGCCGGCCGTACCGGATTGCCGTGGCCGGATCTGACCGACGCGGGTGCTGTCTCGCTGCTGCAGACGGCGCGCACAGCGGCTGGTTCGCGGCTCTCCGCGCCGGCCATCGGCGTGGCGCTGCCTGTGCCCGGCGATGTGCGCGGTCTGCCCGCGGGCACGCAGTTCCAGCGCGACGCGGTGACCGCCGGCGAGGCTGTCATCGTCGGCCGCGATGAGTCGACCGCAGTTGGTTTGGTCCCTGATTTCGAGTACGACGAACTAGAGGACGAGGCCGAGTTCGAACCTGAGCCGACCGCGTTGTCGTGGACGGTGTATTCGGTCCCGATGGAAGCGCCAATTGAGCACCTCGACCTCGGCGAGGCGGAATACGCATTGCGCGCAGCGGTCCGTTCGGCCGCCGACGCGCTCGGCGCCATCCGCGCTGCCGGCGCCGACGTCTCCGATCCCCGCGGACTCGTCGAGCACGTGCTCGCAAGTGCCCGGGGGCACCGGGTGCCCGACCACGCACCGTCGCGGGCGGTGCGCGTGCTCGAGAACGCCGCCCACATCGACGCGATCATCACCGTCAGTTCCGGGCTGATCCCGATCGGCTTGCAGACGTCATCCGAGGTGCAGATCGCCAGCGAAGCGCTGCGCCCGCTGTCCGGCGTGGTGCGGTCGGCGCGGATGGCCGCGGTCAGCGCGATCATGTATTCGGCCTGGCAGGGCTAAGTGCAGTTCGGCGTGCACACCGCGCCGTCGATCGAAAAACCCTGCAGCGGCGGGGCATCCGGTCCGGGCACACGGGCCGGCTCACGGTCGTGGCGCAGCTCGTCGATCAGATCAACAACGAGCCGCGCGAACCGTGGATCGGCGTTCGGCGTCGCCGCCCGCGCGAACGCGACGCCGAGCTCCTGCGCCTGCTGCCGCAGCTGGTGGTCCAGATCCCACACCACCTCGATGTGGTCGGCGACGAAACCGATCGGGCAGACGATCACCGCCTTCGTGCCGCCTTCGGCCAGCGCGGTCAGGTGGTCGGCGACATCGGGCTCCAGCCACGGCACCTGCGGCGGTCCTGAGCGTGACTGCCACACCTGGTCGTAGTCGTCGTAACCGGCCGCCGTGGCGACCAAGCTGGACGCATACGCCACCTGGCGGCGGTACAGGTCTTGGCCGCAACGCGACTGGGCCGCAATAGGAATGGAATGCGCGGTGAACACCAGCCGGGCGCCGTCGGGGAGCGTCTGCGCCGCCGCGTGAATGGCTTCGGTGAACATCTCCACGAACAACGGGTGGTCGAAGTACTGACGCAGCTTCACCAACTCCGGCGCACCCTCACCGGCGGCCGTCCTGGCTCGTGCGATGTCTTCGACGTACTGGGTGCAACTGGAGTAACCGCCCCACGCCGACGTGGTGAACACGGCCGCCTGCCGAATCCGGTTGTCGCGCATGGTTGCGACGGTGTTCTCGACGTACGGCTCCCAATTCCGGTTGCCGAAGTAGACGGGCAGATCGATCATGCTCTGCAGCTGCGCGATCAACTCGCGGTTGATGCCGTTGATCGGCGAGACGCCGCCGAAGTGCAGGTAATGCTCCGCAACCGACGCCAGCCGTTCACGCGGGATACCGCGGCCGCGAGTGACGTTCTCCAGGAACGGCATCACGTCTTCGGGCGCCTCCGGCCCGCCGAACGACAGGAGCAGAAGCGCGTCAAACTCCATCTAGAGCAACTGCGTGCTCGCGCCGCCGTCGGCGTAGATGATGGACCCGGTCGTCGCCGGCAACCACTCGGAAAGCAGCGCGCACACTGTCTTTGCGACCGGCGTCGGGTCCTTCATGTTCCAGCCGATCGGTGCCCGCTGATCCCAACCCTCTTCAAGCAGCTGCATCTGTCCGCTCGCCTCGTCGCCGAGCGCGCCGCCGACGATCGCGCTCATCGCCAGGGTCCGGATCGGTCCGGCCGCAACGAGATTCGACCGCACGCCGTAAGGGCCGGCCTCGCGCGCCACGAACCGGTTGACGGACTCGAGCGCACTCTTGGCCACCGTCATCCAGTTGTACGCCGGCATCGCCCGGGTCGGGTCGAAATCCATCCCGACGATGCCGCCGCCGCGGTTCATGATCGGCAGCAGCGCCTTGGCGAGCGAGGCGTACGAGTACGCCGAGATGTGGATGCCCTTGGCGACATCCTCATACGGCGCGTCGAAGAACGGGTTGATGCCCATGCCGCTTTGCGGCATGTAGCCGATCGAATGCACGACACCGTCGAGTTTGTTGCCCACACCGATCACCTCGGTCACTCGATCGGCGAGCGTGTCCAGGTGCTTCTCGTTCTGCACGTCGAGTTCCAATAACGGAGCCGGGCTCGGTAATCGATCAACGATGCGCTGGATCAGGCGCATCCGGTCGAAGCCGGTCAACACCAGTTCGGCACCGGCCTCCTGCGCGACCTTGGCGATGTAGAACGCGATCGACGAGTCGGTGATGATCCCCGTGACGAGGATTCGCTTGCCTTCGAGCAGACCTGCCATGTGAAAGTCCTTCTCTCTTAAAAAGATTCAGTGGCCCATGCCGAGGCCGCCGTCGACCGGGATCACGGCGCCGGAGATGTAGCCGGCGTCCTCGGACGCCAGGAAACTGATCACGCCGGCCACCTCCTCGACCCTGCCGATACGTCCCTGGGGGATCGCCTGCAGCGCGGTTTCGACGTTCTTCTCGCCGAGTTCCCGCGTCATTTCGGTGTCGATGAAGCCGGGGGCGACCACGTTGGCGGTGATTGACCGCGAACCCAGTTCGCGGGTCAACGAGCGTGCCATGCCGACCAGGCCCGCCTTGGACGCCGAGTAGTTGGCCTGGCCGGGCAATCCGATCGAACCGGCGACCGAGCCCATGAAGATCATCCGGCCGAACCGCTTCTTGATCATGTTGCGCGACGCCCGCTTGGCCACCCGGAACACACCGGTGAGGTTGGCGTCGATGACCTTGGTGAAGTTCTCCTCGCTCATCCGCATGATCAGCATGTCCGCGGTGACGCCGGCGTTCGCGACCAGCACCTCGACCGGGCCCTGGTGCTCCTCGACCTCGGTGAATGCGGCGTCCACGGCCGCACTGTCAGTCACGTCACACTGGACCGGAAACAGGTCCTCGTCGTCGGGCGCCCCGGAGCCGCGATGCGTCACGGCGACCTTGTGTCCGTCGGCGGCCAGCCGGCGCGCGACGGCCAGCCCGATGCCCCGGTTTCCGCCGGTCACCAGCACCGAACGGGAGACGAACGGCGGACGGCCACCGGCCGTTTGGCCGGCGGTGTCGGCTGGATTGTCGGTCACAGGTGCCTCCGCAGTCATGACCGCCAACTTAGTGCCTGCAACGCATTCTTAAGAAATCGCCTTAGCTCGTTGAGTCATCGCGAAACTGCTCACAGATCGCGAAAAGGGCTCAGATCGCGATCTGCCCGCAGTCTCGGCGCTGAAAATCGCCTTAGCCTGGCAGCCGGCGATTGATCAACAACGCCGCCAGCGCGGCCAGCGCCAGCACCAACGCGCCGAGCCGCAGCCAGCCCGCGCTGGCGTCGCCCTTGCGGGTCTCGTAGCCGATCTGCTCCTGCAGATTGGTGAAGACTTCCTTGAGTTGTTCAAGGCTCGACGCCGTATATGCCTGCCCACCGGACAGTTCGGCGATCTTCTTGAGCATCTCGTCGTCGACCGGCACGGGCTGGCGCTGGTCGTTGATCTCGACGTAGCCGTACGGCGTGCCGAACGACACGGTCGAGATCGGCACGCCCTGATCCTTGGCGGTTCGCGCGGCGGTGTAGGCGCCCTTGGGGTTGTCCGGGTTCGACGGCACGGTCTCCTTGCCATCCGACATCAGCACGATGCGCGCCGGCGGCGGCTCGTCGCCACCGCCGATCACGGCGCCGACCGTCGCGATGGCCTGCAGCGCGGTGAAGATGCCCTCACCGGTCGCCGTGCGGTCGGCCAGCTGCAGCTTGTCGATCGCGTTCTTGCTCGCGTCGCGATTGGTGGTCGGCGACACCAGGACGGTCGCGGTGCCTGCATAGGCGATCAACCCAAGGTTGATGCCGGGCGTGAGCTGGTCGGCGAACTGCTTTGCGGCCTCCTGCGCCGCGGCGAGTCGATTCGGGGACACGTCCGTGGCCCGCATGGACTGGGAGACGTCGATCACCAGCATCACGACCGCACGGTT
>JAJKIB010000353.1 GCA_021154745.1 Mycobacterium sp. | reverse complement strand
TGTCTCGACGATGAAATCGCGCGGGATCTCGTAGGACTGCAGACCCGCGGCCCTGGCGACGTCCTGCAGCGACTCGGTGATCAGCGGTTTCAGCGACTCGACATCGTGGCGGGCCAGTGCATCGTTAGTGGGCACGACGACGGCCAGCAGATACGAGCGGGCGCTGTTGCCGTAGACGAAGATCTGCCGCACCAGCGGGCTGTCGCCGAACACCGCTTCCAACTTGGAGACGGTGACGAACTCGCCCTGCGAAAGCTTGAGCACGTTGTTGCGGCGGTCGAGATAGGTGAGCTGATCCGGCCCAATCTCTGCGACGATGTCGCCGGTCTTGTAGTAGCCGTCGGCGTCGAAGACGTCCGCGGTGATCTCTGGCCGCTTGTAGTAACCGGGGAACATCGTCTCGGATTTGACCAACAGCTCGCCTCTGGGATGGGGCCGGTCGGTGCGGAAGTAGCCGAGTTCGGGAACGTCGACGAGCTTGTAATCGATCACGGGCGGGCGTTGCACCTGGCCGTCGACGAAGACAGCGCCGGCTTCGGTGGATCCGTACCCATCGGTCAAGTGGATGTCGAGCAAGGACTCGACGAAGGTCCTCATCTCTGCGGAGATGGGCGCGGAGCCCGTCATCGCCGAGACGAATCGTCCGCCGAGAAGGTTCTGGCGCAGGTCGGCGAGGACATCGGTTTCGGCGGCCCACCGGTCGCCGCCGTCGGCGCAGCGGCGGTCGACCTCACTCTGGAACTCGGCGAACACCATGTCCCAGATCCGAGGCACGAAACTCAGCTGAGTTGGCCGCACCAATGCCAGGTCTTCGAGGAACGTCGAAAGATCGCTTCTGCCAACGAAATACGCTGTGCCGCCGGCACCGAGCGTCGCGTACATGATGCCGCGTCCCATCATGTGGCTCATCGGCATGAAGTTCAGCGTGATCGACGGGGTGACGCCTTCATTGCCCCACATGGCCATGCTGGACCGGCGCCACGAGTTGGTGACCGCCTTCGTGGGGTACATCGCGCCCTTCGGCGCGCCGGTGCTACCCGAGGTGTAGATCAGCAGGGCCAGGGTGGTGTCATCGCCGGAGTCGAAGGCGGGCGGTACCGGCAGCGCGCTCCCACGAGCCAGCACGTCGGCCAAAGTCTCGACGACAACCGGGGTTTCGGCCAGGCGCGTGGTTGCGGCCTCGAGAGCCTCGCGGTGGTCGTCTGCCTCGCCGTGGTAGTCGAATACGACCAGCCGCTGGGGGAGGTGGCCGGTCAGCATGAGTTCGACTGCGTCGTCGAGGAAGTCGATGCTCGATGCGATGGCCACCGGCTCGGTCTCGGCGGCGATCGGCCGCAACTGGGTGACCGGTGCGCTGGTTTGAAGCGGAACCGAAATCGCCCCGAGGCGCAGCAGCGCCATGTCGACGGTCGTGTAGTCGATGCTGGTGAACCCAAGAATGGCGACGCGATCACCGGGCTGAACCGGATTCTGTGTCAACGCGGCCGCCACCGCGTTGACGCGGCCCGACAGCTCGCGGTAGGTGATGGTTTCGAAACGGGGGAGCAGTTGCGCGGAGGTTCGGCCCGTCGCGGCATCGGTGACGAACTGGACGGCGCGCTGCCCGAGCGCAGGCCGGTCGGCATAGCCGTCGATGACGGTCTGGATGATCTGGGGCAACCGCAACTCGGGCGCTTCGATCGCCTGGGCGACAGTCTCGCTGGGCCGGGCGGCGGCGAACTGCGGGTCTGTGGCGTACAGGTCGGAAATGCGGCGCGCGAGCCGCTCTTCACGGGTATCAGTCGGCATCAAGAATCCTCAGCAAATCGCAGGTATTTTTGGCGCAACGTTGCGCCTAGCCAAAACTACGTTAGTAAAGCTAACTTTATTCCGTTGCTAGCTGTCAGTTTGCTGTGAACGGTGTGACGGCCGTCACCGGATCGCAGGTACCGCCGCGGCTGGATCGGCACGACCGGCAAGGACCTCGATCGCCGCGATGGGTTCGGGAACGGCGATGAGCAAATCACGCGTGGCTTCGAGCGCTAGTTTCGATGGTTGGACGCCGCCGACAGCGTCGGCGAGGTCGAGCAGGTGCACAGTCGCCTCCAGCAACGCAACCTCGGCAACTACCGCCAAAGTCGTGCTGCCGACCACCGGATAGGAGATCACTGTCTTCTTGGACATCGGTGTGGCGCGCAGGATTTCGGCGCCGTCAGTGAAACGCGTCACAGCGTCGTCGGAGGTGAGTGTCGTCGCGTCGCTGGTGGCCCGTTCGGCGATGCCGTCGGCCGATGTGTGGGCGATGCCGCCGGGGGCGTTGAAGCGGCGCAGCATGTCCGCGGCGTCGGTGACCGCGGCGGGTTGGTCCGTCGTCGCCGCGTTCAGCATGTCGAACATCGAACGGTCGGGACATAGATGGGCGACCAGCTCTCGCACGTCCCAGGGCCGGCACCGCGTTGCCGTTGACCATTGCTGCGGTGTGAGCTCGGCGCATCGGCGGGCCCATCGCTCCCAGGCGTCGGCCAACGTCTCGCGCACGGCGTCCTCATCGAGGCGCATGCCGCCACCCTAGTCAGCGGCCGTGAGGTTATGCCGCTGCGAGATCGGGTATTCGACCGTCGACCGAGGAGGCATCATGACTGACACACGCGTTCACACACATGGCGGCAGGCTGCAGATGCCCCGCAGCCGTGGTGCGGCAAGTGGATTTCTGCTGATTTTGTTGGGTGCTTGGGGGGCGCTCATCCCGTTCGTCGGACCGTATTTCGACTTCGCCTTCACCCCCGACCAGGAATGGTTCTGGACCACCGCGCGCGGGTGGCTCGAGGTGCTGCCCGGGGCAGCTACCGCACTGGGCGGCCTGCTGTTGCTCGTCTCAGGCAATCGCGCGACGGCGATGTTTGGCGGCTGGCTGACGGTGCTCGCCGGCGCGTGGTTTGTCGTTGGCCGCGCGCTGGCCTCGGCGTTGGGCATCGGTGATCCGGGTGCTCCGGTGGCGGCCACCGAAACCAAGCGGGTGTGGCTCGAGCTGACGTATTTCTATGGGCTCGGCGCGCTGATCGTTTTCCTGGGCGCGATCGCATTGGGCCGGCTGTCGGTGCGCACCGCGCGTGACATCGCCTATGCACAGCGCCCGGTCGCTGCCGCGGCGGAACCGCAGCCGATGACGGATGCGACGACGACTATTCCCGAGCAGCCGGCAACGACGGCCGAACGGCCGCGTCGTAGCTGGCGGGATATGTTCCAGGGCGGCGGGCACAGGCCGGCGCACCGCTGATCTGACGAGTAGACGCGAAGTCCCCCGACATGCCGTGTGTTCGGGGGACTTTGCGTCTGTTCGCGCTTTAGTGGCGGGCGGTTTCTCTGGCGAGTTGGACGCGGGAAGTCAATCCGAGCTTGTTGTAGACGTGACGGAGATGCGACTGCACAGTCCGCGGTGACACGAAAAGCCGTGTGGCGATGTCCTTGTTTGGCAGTCCCTGGCTGACGAGGCGGACGACGTCGAGTTCGGTGGGAGTCAGTGAATCCCAACCGCTCGATGGTCGCTTGCGTTCACCGCGACCGCGCAGCGCCAAGGCGACCGCTTCGTTGGCCGGCAACGCTTCGCCCTCGGCCCAGGCCATGTCGAACTCACTGTCACCCATGGCGTTTCGCAGCGATTCGATCACAGCATCGTGATGGTCGTCGTAAATCTTGAAACGAGGCAGAGGGAAGTTCTGCCTCATGGCGGATGCCGCGCCGAGAAGCCGAACTGCGTGCCGTGAATTGCCGGCGTCGCCTGCGAGCTCTCCGAGACACTCGAGGAGGTCGGGCCCTACCAGGTAGGCCCTCATCGGGGCGGCGATAGCGAGGCTGTCATATGCGTCATTCGCGGCTTGCTCGTGGTTGCCCTCCGCAATATGGACGCGGGCCCGCACCGTGAGTGCCAGACTCAAGAACATGCCGCTCGTCGCCGACGCGGCTTCGTCTGCCCAGGCTCGTGCCCGCGCTAATTCGCCGCATGCGAGCGCTGCTTCAGCCGGCCACATTAAGTTGGCCTTCTCTATCGCGGAGTTCGACGCGCTTTGAATGGCAGCCTCGCTCGCCTGCAGTGCCGCGGCGGCATTGCTCGACGCCAATTCAGCGGAGATCACGGTGAGGTATCCGTTTTGTAGAAGAAATCCCAATTCGGCGCAGGCTTCGAGCGTTTCCGCGGCTGCTGTGCGAGCGCCTTCTATGTCACCATGCCACGCCAACGCGAAACTACCGCAGATTAGGCCGGCCACCTTGGACATAACGTCGTGCGCACCGGTGGCCTCGGCGATCATTTGCCCGAACTGACTCACCGCCTTGGCCACCTCGCCGCGGCACAAGTGCGCCCATGCAATGTACATAAGGCACTGGCGCGCGTTGAAGTCGTCACCGATGGCGACGGCTAGGTCGTATCCTTCCTCTGCGAGTGACTGAGTTGTAACGATGTTGCCCTCAATCATCCCTCCGTACGCTTGCCGGCCCAGTATTTGGCACAGTCGCCATGAATCGCCGAGCGCGCGTGCGAGTTCGGCAGCCTCAGTGAAGTAGGGGCGGGCGAGGTCGGCGTCATGGGCGGTGATACAAGCGCACGCAGCGAGCACCCGAGTCAGCAGCGCAGGCTCATCGATATCGCGTGCGATCGACAGGGCCCGTTGAGCCCGCTCCACCATGCCGCCAGTTACGTCTACCCACGAGCTCAACACAGCCTTATCAGCGACGGCCCGAGCCAGTACCGCTGGCTCGACGGTCTCATCCTCGGCCCCTGCGGCATCCAGCCACGCGATTCCTTCCGAGATACGACCGCGCGTCAGCCACAGCGGCTGTAGTGACGATGCCAGCTCCAATGCCTGTGCGACGTCACCGCTTTCGCGACTCCAGATGAACGCGGCTCGCAGGTTGTCGATTTCGTCCACCGCCTGAGCGAGGCGCCGTTCATAGCCGGTCGCCCCCGGCGCGTCCAATTCCGCGGCCATCGCGGAGTAATGGTCACGGTGTCGTCCGCGTACCTGAGCGGCCTCACCAGACTCGCCGAGCTTCTCCAATGCGTACTGACGCACGGTCTCCAGTAGACGGTATCGGGTTCGGCCAGCAGCGGTTTCGGCTACCACGAGTGATTTGTCGACGAGCAGGCTGAGCTGGTCGAGGACTTGGAAGCGCTCCACTTCGGTCGCGCCTGCAACAGTTTGAGCCGCATCCAGATCGAATCCGCCCATGAAAACGGCCAAGCGGCGGAAAAGGATTCGCTCGGGTTCTGTAAGGAGAGCGTGCGACCAGTCCACCGATGCGCGCAGCGTCTGCTGGCGACGCACCGCGGTGCGGGCGCCGCCCGTCAACAGTCGGAACCGGTCGTGCAGGCTGCCCACAATCTCGTCAAGCGAGAGAGCCCGAACCCGTGCCGCTGCAAGTTCAATCGCGAGCGGCATGCCGTCGAGGCGACGGCAGATCTCCGTCACGGTGTCGGCGTTGCTATCGGTGATTGTGAATTCAGGCCTGGCGCGGCGAGCTCTGTCGCTGAACAACTCGATCGCCTCATCCGCGAGCGACAATGACGGCACACTCCAGTTGACTTCACCCGGCACCAACAGCGGTTCGCGACTCGTGGCAAGGACTGCCACCCTCGGGCAGGTCGCCAACATGGCGGTCACGAGTTCGGCGCTGGCTTCAAGCAGGTGTTCGCAGTTGTCGAGCACGAGCAGCATATGGCGGTCGCGGACGAATCGCAGCAACGTGTCGGTGATTGAGCGGCCCGGTTGGTCAGGCAAGCCGAGCGCACGGGCGACGGTGACCGGAACCACTTCGGGATGGGTGATCGGGGCAAGGTCGGCATACCAGACACCGTCGGGGACTTCGCTTGTAGTCCGGCTTGCAACCTCTATCGCCAGACGCGTTTTGCCTGCGCCGCCGGCACCGGTCAGCGTCACCAGCCGGTTGTCCGCCAAAATGCCGCGGATCTCATCCATCTGTGCGCCGCGGCCGACGAAGGTGGTCAGCTGTGTTGGAAGATGCTGCGCGGCAGCGGCATTGGCCTCGCGCAGGGGAGGGAAGTCATTGCGAATATCGGGATGGCACAGCTGCGCGATGCGCATCGGACGGGGCAGATCCCGCAACGTGTGGCTGCCCAGGTCGGTCAGCCAGGCATTCTCTGGCAGCCGGTCTTCCACCAACTCCTCGGTGGCGCCGGACAAGACTGTTTGACCGCCGTGCGCCAGATCCCGAAGTCGGGCCGTCTTATTGATCGTCGAGCCCGCGTAATTGCCTTCGTCGCGCAACTGCACTTCGCCGGTGTGGAGACCGATCCGCAGCTTGATCGGCGCCAAAGGCGCTCGTTGCAGATCAAGGACGCACGCAACGGCATCGCTGGCGCGCGCGAACGCCGCTACGAAACTGTCACCCTCGCCCTGCTCGACCGGCCGAACTCCACCGTGCTCGGCAATCAGCTTCGATGCGGTGCGATTCAGCTGCTCGACCGCGGCCGTCATCGCTGCCGGCTGCGACTCCCATAACTGTGTCGAGCCCTCGACGTCTGCGAGCAGCAGCGTCACAGTGCCGGTCGGCAGCAGCTCGGTCACATCGAGATCGCTCCAGTCAGTTTCGCTCATGCTAGCCACGATGCGGTGACAGCGAACCCGAAACATCCGCCCTTTGGCGCATTTTTCACCTTGGCGGCCCTTGGGGGCGCATAGGCCAGGCGCAAACGGTGATATCGCAGGTGATATCACGTTTCGGAGGCGATCATTCCTCCTGATTTTGTGACTGGAGTGACTCAATTTGCGTGCCCCGCCAAACAGATCTACGCCCCAGGGCGGATGGTCCCGTGCCCGAGGAGTCGGACAGTCAGAGTCGTTCCGACTACCAGGGGGCGATATGACCACCACCGAGCCATTCACAACCGTTCGCCGCTATCCGATCGCCGGCGTGTGCACATTACTTGGAGTGCCTCGC
>JAJKIB010000352.1 GCA_021154745.1 Mycobacterium sp. | reverse complement strand
TACGACGTGCGACTGGAGGGCTGGGAGCAGTTCCACAGCCCGGTCGACCGGATCGTCTCGATCGAGGCGTTCGAGCACTTCGGCTTCGAGCGTTATGACGAGTACTTCAAGAACTGCTTCGACATCATGCCCGACGACGGCCGGATGACGATTCAGAGCAGCGTCGGGTATCACCCTTACGACCTCGCGGAGCGCGGCAAGAAGCTGACCTTCGAGCTGGCCCGGTTCGTCAAGTTCATGATCACCGAGATCTTTCCGGGTGGCCGGATCCCGACCACCAAGATGATGGTGGAACACGGCGAGAAGGCCGGCTTCGTCGTCCCCGAGCCGTTGTCGCTGCGCAACCACTACATCAAGACGCTGGGCATCTGGGCCAACCGACTCGAGGCACACAAGGACGAGGCGATCGCGGCCACCGACGAGGAGAACTACCACCGCTACATGAAGTACCTCACCGGATGCCAGTACTACTTCATCGACGAAACCATCGACGTCAGCCTGGTGACATACCTCAAGCCGGGCGCGGTCGCATAGTCCCCAGCTTGCGCGTGGGCCCGGCGTCGTAAGGAAATCCCCCGGCACCCCTGGTGTGACCGGGGGATTTGCTTATTCGGTCAGGCGGCGGCCTTGGCCGAATCCGCATCCTTCTTGTCGGTGTGCGACGTCTTGTCGGTGTGCGACGTCTTGTCGGTGTGCGACGTCTTGTCGATGTCCGTCTTCTTGTCGATGTCCGTCTTCTTTGCGGTCTCGTCGGCCTTCTTCTCGATGCCCGTCTTCTTTACGGTCTCGTCGGCTTTCTTCTCGGTCTGGTCGGCCTTCTTGTCCTCGACGCCGTTCTTCTCGTCGGCCTTCGTCACGTCCGGAGTGATCTCATCGACCTTGACCGTCGCCTCGGACTTGGTAACGGGCGGGTCATCCGGCGTTGACGGGTCCGGCTCGGTCGCCTCGGGTTCGATCACCGTATCGCTGGCAGCCGGCCCCTCCTCACTCTCGGCGTCAGCGTTCTGCACGATGGGCTTGTTGTCGTGCACCAGCGTTAGCCGCCGCCCAAACATTGAATCTGTTGCCGGTCCATCAGGTGCCGGCGCGGCGAATGTCGACACTTTCATGTTCTCCATCGGCGCAGGAGCAGGAGTCGACGGCGCGATCATCGTCGTACTTCCGAGATCGCCAATGAAGGCCTGGATACCCTGGATGACAGCCGGGATCAGCTTCAGGACAAGCGTGATCGGGTTGAAGATCGGGATCAGCCGGAGCGGCGCTGGCTGGCCGAATGGGATGCTGCGGTCGTAGCCGGTTTCCTCGATGAGCACGCGCAGCGCGGGTTCGATCAGGTCCGCGATCGGCTTGCCGATCACGGGGATGTCGTGCAGCGGCCGCACGAGCGGCAGGACCTTCGGGGTGATCGTGACGTAGGTGGTGTCGCCAAACTTCTGCACATCGACGACGTCGGGGTGGTCCCCGGGGTTGTCGATGAATTCCTGCCACTCTTCCACCGACCACCCGCCGGGCAGCTCACCAGGGTCGCTGTTCTGGTTGACCGCCAGATAAGTGCCGTGATCGTAGTAGAAGCCGAGTATCGAGTTCGCCCAGGCCAGAGGGTTGAGCAGATACAGCGGGGCGTCGGCGATGCCCTCCCACCTGATCGCGTAATCGTAGGTGTCGTAACCGGTGTCGGTCGGCGTCGGTTGGCCGGTTCTGATGTCGAGTATCGGAATGTGGCCCAGGGCGGCGAACCGCTCCAGGATCCCGCCGTTCGGGCGATTCGGGTTGCCGATGTAGACGAATGACAATTGGTCCGTCAAGTCTCCGTGAGCCCCGTTGGCGATGTTGATCTTCTCGATGGTGGCGACGCGGGCGCCCTGGGAGTAGCCGGCGATGACGATGTTGTCGGTGTAGCCACTGTTCAGCAGGGCCGTCAGGGTGCCGTCGAGGTTGTTCACCCCCTCCCCCACAGATACGTCGAACTTCTCGCAACGACCCGGGTCACACCACCCGGGGAGGAACACCAATGGCCAGAACGACGCGGGGTAGTCGATCCCGAACAGGCCTCCATTCAAAGGGTCACCTGTGTTGTTGGAGGGACAGTTGGCGCTGTCGTTACAATCCGTCTGCTGCATGTAGTAGTCGCGGAAGTTCTCCCGGTACTGCGCCACGATATTTGCGTCGGGTGTACCGGTGCCCGGCACGATCAGCGCCGCTGCGCCGAGCGCCAGGGCTGCCATGAAGGCCGACGCCACACCCAAGACGACGGTCGTCAGCAGGGACAGGACAATGAGCAACATGGCGCGTGCGGTCCTACGCATGCGTCGGACAATTACACAACGCCGCTCCATCGAGAGCGAAACCGAGAAATTTTGTGTTTGCTCCGCGCGCTGTCGGATTCGCACGGTGCCGTTCGTCGGAGGGGTAGAGAGTGGACCACAAGGGTTCCGCTCACTTCACAGAAGGTGACCACGATGCAATACCTCGCCCTGCTGCTCGGCCCTGAGTCCACCTCGGCGCCGGACCCCGACGCAGCGGCCACCGAGATGGCGTCATACCAGGCGTTCCACGCCAAGGCCGCGACGGCGATCCGGGCAGGCGACGCGCTCATCCCATCCGCGACTGGCGTGGGGATCACCGGTGGCCCGGATGCACCAACCATCACCGACGGGCCATTCGCCGAAAGCGCCGAAGTGGCCGGCGGCTACTACGTCTTCGAGGCCGAGAACCTCGATGAGGCACTGACACTGGCGCGCGATATCCCCGCCGCGAAGCACGGCGCGGTCGAGGTTCGGCCGATCTACCACACCGTCGACCCCGATTGGTCGGGCACCGGCCAGTGGCTGGCGCTGCTGCTGGAACCACCCGCATCTGCCAATACCCCGGGTACTCCGGAGTGGCAGGCGGAAGCGGCGCGGCACGGCGAATTCGCCACTGCTGCAGGCGATCACGTTGTCGGCGGCGCTGCGCTACACGAGCCGGCGACGGCGACCACGGTGCGTGTCCGCGACGGACAGGTGCTGTTGACCGACGGGCCCTACCCGGAAGGCGCCGAGATCGCCACCGGCTTCTATGTGCTGTCCGCCACCGACCGTGACGAGGCGGTCAAACTGGCGGCAATGATCCCCGCCTCGGCCGTACAGCTACGCCAGCTGGCGGGAGTCTCGGGCCTGTAGCACATGGCCAGCCTGGACGGCGTCTTTCGGCGTGAATGGGGCCCGGCCGTCGCGGCGCTTGCCCGCTGGTCGGGTGACTTCGCGGTCGCCGAAGACGCCGTCCAGGAAGCCTTCGCCGAGGCGTTGCGCTCCTGGCCTCGCGACGGCATACCCGACAACGCAGGCGGATGGATCGTGGCGGTTGCCCGCAACCGTGCCCTGGATCGACTGCGGCGCGAATCCGTGCGCCCAGGAAAGGAACTCGCAGCCGTGGTCGACGACATCCGGGCCCGCACCGACGGCGTGGATGTGCATCCCGTTCGCGACGACGAGCTTCGGATGATGTTCACGTGCGCACACCCCGCGCTCGATCCGACCTCACAGTTGTCGCTCACACTGCGGCTGATCTCGGGCTTGACCGTCGCCGAGATCGCGCGGGCACTGTTGCAGTCCGAAGCGGCCGTCGGTCAACGGATCACCCGCGCCAAGAACAAGATTCGCCACGCCAACATCCCGCTACGGGTGCCGCCCGCCGAACTGTTGCCAGAACGCACACCGCACGTGCTGGCCTGTATCTACTCGGTGTTCACCGAGGGCTACTGGTCGACGGCGGGACCGTCGGCCATCCGCGACGAACTCTGCGATGAGGCCGTACGCCTGGCCGGTGAACTGTGCTCGTTGATGCCCGAGGAACGCGATGGGCAGGCGTTGGCCGCGCTTGTGCTACTGCATGATTCGCGACGCCAGACGCGCGTTGACGCCGACGGGGCGCTTGTGCCGCTCGATGAACAGGATCGAACCCGATGGGACAGCGGCCGAATCGCCCGAGGGCTGGATCGGCTTTCGCGCGCCGCCGGCGCCCAAGGTCCCTATCTGCCGCAAGCGGTGATCGCGGCGCTGCACGCGACGGCACCGAGCTGGCAACAAACCGACTGGACCACGATCTGTGCGGCTTACGACCGATTGATCGAGATCACCGGCTCTCCCGTCGCGCGGTCCAACCGCGCGCTGGCGATCGGCTTGCGTGACGGGTTCACCGCCGGGCTGGCGGCGCTGGACGAGGTGGCCGACGATCCCAGGCTGGCCCGGTCTAACACCGTGGCCTCGATCCGCGCGGATCTGCTGCGGCGCGCCGGCCGGCACGACGAGGCGGCGAAGTGGTATCGCATCGCGCTGGACCGCAATGGCTCGGGCCCGGCGAGAGAGTTCCTCCGGCGGCGAGTCGAGGAGTGCGCCGGGCGCAACTGATTCGCGTCTTGCCGGTCATCGGCCTCGGCTTGCTGGCTGTTGCACCCGTCGCGCTCACCGTCCGTTACGTGCCGATCAGAAATCGGATGGTCTTTGGGGATCGCCACGCTCGCGCCCTATCTCATGCTGGGGGCACCGCGCCCAGGCGCAGTCTGTTGAGTCTGGCGATGTTGGGCTAAGCCGGTCGGCGAGGTCGCGCCGCTGATTCCCCATCACCATTGAAGGGGTGGAAGGTCGATCAGTTGACCATGCATATGGCGAAAAGCATCGCGATTTGTCTGTACTAATGATTTGTCTGTACTAATAGGGAAACACCCGATTCCGTCACGCGTGTGCGGCGCTACCTTCAGTTCATGGACTCCGCTGCCGACGGCGCGCACTACTTGGCCGAGTGGTATTTGCCGGAGCTGACTGACCAATCGGTCGACGACATCGTGGCAAAGCTCGACGTTGCCGCCAGCACAGTCAGCGATGAAGGGACGCCGGTCCGGCTGCTCGTCACGCTCGCTGTCCCGACGGATGAAGTTCTCTACGGCGTTTTCGGGGCGCAGTCTCCCGACATCGTCACGGCCACGTGCCAACGAGCCGGCGTCCCGCATCAGCGGCTTTCCGGCCACGTAGGCACGCGCATAAGAGAAGGCCCACACACGAAGACCGTCGGAGAAGGCTGCATCCGCCGTCGCGCGGAACAAGAGCCAGCGCCAGGGTAAGGGTGCGGGTTACCGGTCAGCGAAACCGGGTACTTATCAGCGAACTCGCGACTATCTGCCTACCTGGGGTCTGGCGACGTTTGCCATTGTCTGCTGGCAGTGATGTAGTCTGCGTTTTCTGTCTGCGATTGGTGGGTCGTCGTGAATGCGGGGCTGGTTAATCGTCCGGTCGAGTTCCGGGCGATATCTGAGTTCCTGCACTCAACTGCTGAGCGAACCTCGGGCCTCATCATCGAGGGCGAGGCTGGTATAGGCAAGACGACGCTGTGGCTGACCGCGAAGGAGCAGGCGCAAGAACGCGGATTCCATGTGCTGTCGGCTCGTGTCGGCGAAGCCGAATCTGTGCTCGCCTACGCGGCGGTGGCCGACCTGCTCGGCGACCTTGACCCCGGAATCCTGGCACGGCTCCACGACATTCAACGCCTCGCGGTGGATCGGGTGCTACTGCGAGCCGACGCCGACGGCCCGGCCACTGATCAACGGGTGGCCGCCGCGGCGTTCAACTCCGTCGTCGAAAACCTCGTCGTCGACAAGCCGGTACTCGTGGCCGTCGACAATGTGCAATGGCTCGATTCATCCAGCCGGGCCGTCGTGGAATACGCGGCCAGGCGGTTCCGGGGGCGCGTCGGCTTCCTGGTCACCGAGCGGTGCGACCCCGACTTCGGAAAGGCGATGGCATGGTTCCAATTGGCGAAGCCGGATAACCTCGAACGAATTCGTGTGAGCCCGCTAAGTCTTGGTGGACTACACGCATTGATCTCGACGCGCCTCGGGCGATCGTTCTCCCGTCCGACAATGGTGCGAATCGCCGAAATCTCCGGCGGCAACCCGTTTTACGCACTCGAACTGGCCCGCGCGATTCACGTCGGCTCGGGCAGGGCGCAACCTTCGCTACCCGCGACACTGGCCGACCTGATGCGCCTTCGAATCGGCAGTCTCGAAGGACAGGTCGGCGACGTGCTGCTCGCTGCCGCCGTCGCGGCGAATCCGACAGTCGAGCTGCTCGCCCAGGTGGTTGAAACCACCGTCGAGGCCGCCGTTGAGCTACTCGAAGAGGCAGAAAGCAAGGGCATCCTCGCGATTGACGGCAATCGCGTGCGGTTCACCCATCCGTTGTTGGCCCACAGTGTGTACACCGACGCCAGCCCGGCACGGCGCCGGGCGATGCACCGGGCGCTGTCTGAAATCGTGGTCCTTCCGGAGCTCAAAGCCAGACACATGGCGTTGGCTGCGGCGCGCGCGGACGCAGAAACTTTGAAGGCGCTCGACACCGCGGCCGATGCAGCGCGCGCCCGCGGTGCCCCCGCCGCCGCAGCCGAGTTGGTTGAGCTGGCAATCGGGCTCGGCGGTGACAAGCCGTCACGCCGAATTCGCGCGGCCGAACACCATTTCAAGGCGGGCGACGCCGACCGGGCTCGCAACCTACTCGAGTCGACCATCAATGAACTACGGCCGGGGCTGCTGCGGGGCATCGCCCTGAACCTGATGGCCGGGATCCGCATGTACGACGACACCTTCATCGAAGCTGCCGCGCTGCTCAAGCGTGCCCTGGACGACGCCGACACTAATCCGGCGCTGCAGGTTCAGACACGCGTGTCATTGGCCTTTGCGCAAGGCATGTCCGGTCAGTTCGACGAGTCGTTGCGAAACGCCCGCGAAGCCGTGGCACATGCGGAGGCATTCGGCTACCCAGGGCTGATCAGTCGGGCGCTCGCCATGTTCGTGAACACGTCGTTCCTTTACGGTCACGGGGTTGACGAAGCCGGCCTCCAGCGAGCATTGGAACTTGAAGCCTCCGACGCCGACACCCCAATCCCGTTCAGCGCCAGCACGATTAACGCGTTGATCTGTGCATGGACGGGTGAGCTGAACATAGCGAGCAGGCAGATGGCGGCCATCCGCGATCGATGTGTCGAACGTGGAGCCGAGAACGACATGATGGCCATCAACGGCTACTGCACGCTGATCGAGATGTGGCGCGGCAACTTTGCCGAGGCCGCGCACTTGGCCGAAGACACGATAGCGCGCGCCGACCAGGTGGGCGGTTCACGCACCATCGCGCTGACCGTCCGTGCGGCGGTCAACGCTTATACCGGCCGTGAACGCGAGGCCCGCGCAGACGCCGAAGCCGCCATGGCGATCGCCAGCGAGTGCGGGGTACCGCGGTTGGCCGAGTGGCCGACGATGAGCCTGGGATTCTTGGAAGTATCGCTCGCCAACTACGCCCAGGCGCTGACGACGTTGCAGCCGATGCTGGACGTCTTTGACTCGCTGCCCGGCAGCGAGATCATGACCGCCACGTTCATTCCCGACGCCGTCGAAGCGATGGTCGGGGTGCGCCGTCACGCCGATGCGGTGCCCCTTATCGAGGTGCTCGAGCAGAACGGCAACCGCCTTGGCCGCTCCTGGATGGTGGCCGTCGGCGCACGCTGTCGCAGCATGTGGCTGGCCTCCACCGGCGATGTCGCTGCGGCGAGCCGGCTCGCCGAGGAAGCCATGACCGAACACGACCGGCTGCCCATGCCTTTCGAACGTGCCCGCACGAAGCTGCAGGTTGGCCGACTCCAGCGGCGTCAACGCCAGAAGGAGTCCGCCGCTGCCACTCTGCGCGACGCGTTGGAGGCCTTTGAAGCCATGGGCACACCGCTGTGGGCCGACCGTGCGCGCGCTGAACTCGCGCGCACCAACGTCGCGCCCAAACATGAGTTCGTATTGACGCCGTCCGAACAGCAGGTGGCGGAGCTGGCCGCGTCGGGGATGACCAACCGCGACGTCGCTGCCGCGTTGTTCATCAGCCCGAAGACGGTGGAGGCCAACCTGGCCCGCATCTACCGCAAGCTCGGCATCAGGACGCGTGCCGAACTTGGCCGCCTCATCGGCGACGGCCACTGATCGACCACAGCTACCATCACGCTGGTGCACAGCCTTGCGCCAGAGTCGGCGGGAGTCGTCGCGTTGGCCGTCGCAGCGATCGCGTTGGCGGCGCGGTCATGGTGGCGGCGGACACATCCGGCCGATATCTGGCTGCCGCCGGTGTTCGCGGTCGATCACATCCTGACCCCTCGCCGTGACGACTGGCGGCAATCCGCCGATTCCCCATCCCCGCGGTCCACTAGCGCTCAGCAAACTCTAGGGAAACACCCGATTCCTCCAAAGCCGCCCGTAGACAACAATCGTGCTGACAGCACAGAACCGGGGGCAATGATGGCGTCCAGCAGGTTACGGTCGGCGCGTCGAAGCGCCGCGCACAACTACGGTCGCGATTGCCCAACCGCGCGTGCAACGAAGGGCGGCTACTCAATCATCGAGGATGAGGATGGGCCGACCCGTCCCCGCATCAGCGCGGTGAATGCAACGGACGTGGAGATAGCCGGGGCGTTCCAACCGCCTCACATGCCGTACTGGCTGCTGTACGTCACCCCACTGCTGGCCGCTGCGGCCGATGTCGACTTTCATATCGACCACCTTCGCCTGCAGAGCAGGGAAGAAGCCAGGCAATGGGTGGACTTGGTCGCTCACCTCTACGTGAAGGCAGCGTCTTGAGCTAACCACCGAGCGTAAGCCCCCGAAAGGGGGCTTACGCGCTAAGAGACTTACGCCTCGGAGAAGTTGCGGGTGATCGCCGGGTCGACCGGGATGCC
>JAJKIB010000351.1 GCA_021154745.1 Mycobacterium sp. | reverse complement strand
CGGTCAGCACCCCGTTGTGATAGGTGGCGGCGATGTGGTCGGTGTCGATGTCCTGACCGAGGGACAGGCGGCGCATGTAACTACCGGTGAAGCGCTCGCAGCTCAGCCACTGCACGTCTTGTTCGGTGCGTTCGCTGCGTTGTGCCGTCACGGTGAGGATGGCGCCATCAACGCTGACGTCCACCGAATCGGGGTCCACGCCCGGCAGGTCGGCGTGCAGCACGTAGTGATCGCCGGACCGGTAGAGGTCCATCGGCATGGCCAGTGGGACTCGGGCGGATCCGGGCGATGTACCGAGCAGCTGCGCGGCGAGTCTGTCGATGTCACGGAAGGGATCGGGATGAAGCACAGCAACCACCTCCTACATGCTGGTTGCCGCACCTCGCCACCGCGACGGGTGTCGGCTGGCTGCGCTCCTTCCGGTTTAGCACTCCACCTGCGCGAGCACCAGGGGTGCCGGCGCTGCGCCCAGGATTTCGGCGATGAGGACCCTGGTGTCCAGGATCGTCTTCCACATGAAAGGGGCCAGACGCGCCTCGATCTGCTCGCCGATGTCGGGCGATATCGGCGTCGATGATCCGGCCCAACGTGTGCGCGAACAGGAATCGGTGATGGTCGGCGAGATGCCCGTTGAACGCTCGGCGCAACTCATTTTGTTGCTTTACCTGGATAGGCGGGGTAGACCTAAAGGTACGGATCCACGGCAGACCAAGGTCGGACCGGAAGAGAAGATTCCTCCTCTCGGCTGTGGCGCCCAGCACGAGCACTAGGCACCCACGCAAAGCGAGGCCCATCAACTGGGCACAGCGCGGTGGGCTTGCGTCAGGGCGGGGAAATGTCTCCCTGACGCCGAGGCCACATTTCACCGCGCCATCATGCACGCTTGGTAACCAGGTGGTTCGTGCTTCGGACGGCTCTCCTTTTCGTCAGGAGCGCCGTCCGACTCGTGTAGGCGAACTCCCGGGGCCGGTAGCGGTCTGCTCGCCGAAGCGGAGCACACTGCGAGCTGGGTGATCGTGTTCCTGGGTGGCGACCGCATCGTTGAGTACCGTCGAGTACCGCGCGCGCCGGCGCCCCCGCCGCTCCATGCCCCATAAAGCCACCCCCGCCACCGCCTACGGCGCCCGACCCAAAGCCGACCCGCACAGACACCCACAACCGGCTCCGCACCGACCGCGTCGACCAAAGCCCGCTCCCTCAGCCTGCGCGGGCGCGGGCGCCTACATGACATCGGCGTCGGCAGAACCTAAATGGGGATCGATCAGCGCGCGGCAAGGACATTGCGATGGTGTTCCAGGAGCCGGGCGCCACGCTGGATCCGCTGTTCACGGTGAGCTACCAGATCAGCGAGGCCATCCGCGCGCACACCGGCATGAACCGCAGTCAGGCGCGCGACCGCGCTGTGGAGCTGATGCGGCTGGTCCGGTTGCCCGACCCCGAACGGCGCTACGGCTACTACCCGCATGAGCTGTCCGGCGGCCCAGAAGCAGCGCGTGGTCATCGCCTGCGACCCGAAGGTCATCATCGCCGACGAACCGACCACCGCGCTGGACGTGACCGTGCAGGCCGAAATCCTGGAGCTGCTCCGCGATCTGCGCAACCGGCCGGGCAGCGCCATCGTGCTGATCACCCACAACATGGGTGTGGTGGCCGACCTCGCCGACCGGGTGGTGGTGAAGAACGCCGGCAAGGTCGTCGAAACCGCCACGGTAGCAAAGCTATTCGCTGCGCCCTCGGAGGACTACACGCGCACGCTGCTGGCGGCGGTGCCCCACCTCGGGCAGGGCAACCCCGAGCACCAGCCGACCGATGAACAGACCGAAGTTGTCGTTGAAGTCGACAACCTCGGCGTGCAGTTCCCCGGCGGCTCTAAAGCGGTCGACGCGGTCACCTTTCACCATCGACCGCGGCAAAACCCTTGGCCTGGTGGGAGAGTCCGGTTCTGATAAGTCGACCATCGGGCGCTGCGTGGCCGCGCTGCAGAAACCGACCGCGGGACTGGTCAAAATCCTCGGCCGGAACATCGCCGGGCTCAGCCAGCGACAGTTGCGACCGGTGCGGGCGCGCTTCGGGTTTGTGTTCCAGGACCCGGCGACATCACTGAATCCGCGCCTGCGGGTGGGGGATTGCGTCGCTGAACCGCTACGCGTGCACAAGATCATGCGCGGGGCAAAGCTGGCCGCGCGGGTCGACGAGCTGCTCGATGCGGTGCGGCCGCCCACGGACACCGTTTCGCGTTACCCCCATGAGCTGTCCGGCGGCCAGCGGCGGCGCGCGAGCCTGGCGCGGGCGCTGGCGCTGCGCCCCGACCTGCTGGTCGCCGACGAGCCCACCAGCGCGCTCGACGTGTCGGTGCAGGCGTCGGTGCTCGACCTGTTCGAGCTGCAGGAGATGGGCCCGCGGGATCAAATCCTGCGTAACCCGCAGACGGAGTACACCCAACGGCTCGTCGCCGCGGTGCCGGTACCCGATCCCGAAGAGCAGCGCCGCTGGCGGGAGGCCAGCGCCGGGCTGTTCGACTGAGTCCCCCGGCGGTGTCGGCAACCTTCCTGGCCACCGAGCCCATCCCCCGCTCCGCGCTCGAGGAAACGACCGCCGTAATGCAGCCGTGCGCTAGTTGTCCTCCGCGGAGACGACGAATCCCGCGCTGCCCAGGGCGGCCAACACCTGCTCCCGGTGTGCCGGACCCCGCGTCTCGACGGTAAGCAGCACCTCAACTTCGTCCAGCGCCAGCTTGGGTGCTGTGCGGGAGTGCACCACGTCGAGCACGCTGGCCCCGCTTTCGCTGACCACGCCCAGCAGCATGCGGAGCCCGCCGGGGCGGTCCGGGATGGTGACCTTCACTGCGAGATACCGCCCGGCGGCGCGCAGGCCGTGGGTGATCACGTGGGTCAACACCAGCGGGTCGATATTGCCACCCGACAAGACCGCGCAAACGGGGCCGTGCAGGCTGAGTTCGGGTGCCGATGTCATCAGCGCTGCCACCGCTGCCGCCCCGGCCGGTTCGACGATGAGTTTCGCACGCTCCATGCACAGCAACAGCGCGCGCGACAGCGCGTCTTCGCTGACCGTCCGAACTGAATCGGCGAATGCCCGTACATGGGCAAACGGGATCTCCCCGGGCATTGCCACGGCGATGCCGTCAGCCATCGTCGACATCGACTCCGCGCGCACGGGCGCTCCGGCGGCCAACGAACCCGGCCAGGCCGCCGCGTTCGCGGCCTGCACTCCGATCACCCGGACCTGCGGCGCCAGAAAGTGCGCCGCCGCGGCAATTCCGGCGACCAGACCTCCACCGCCGGTCGGCACCACGATGGTTGCGACATTCCGAATCTGGTTCAGGATCTCCAGCCCGACGGTGGCCTGGCCGGCGACGATGTCGGCGTGATCGAACGGGTGGATCAACACCGTGCCGTGCTGCTCCGAATGTTCACGCGCCGCGACCAGCGCGTCGTCGATCGTCTCGCCGATCAGGTGAACTTGCGCGCCATAAGCCTTGGTGGCCACCAGCTTTGGGAGCGGGACGTTGACCGGCATGAACACCGTCGACGCGATCCCTAGCTCGGTCGCGGCCCACGCAACTCCTTGCGCATGGTTGCCGGCGCTGGCCGCGACCACCCCGCGAGCCCGGTCCTGGACGCTCAGATTGGCGATCCGGTTGTAGGCGCCGCGCGGCTTGAACGACCCAGTGCGTTGCAGGTTCTCGCACTTGAGCCACACCTGTTCGCCCGTGCGATCCGACAGCACCCGCGACGCGATCACCGGGGTTAGTCGCATCACCGGCCTCAGCCGATCCGCCGCCGCGTTGATCTGATCGAGGGTGAGCAGCTCCACAGCTAGACCCGCAGCTCGCGACCCGCCGCCGGATCCCCCACGGGGTCAGCCGGATAATCGACGCCCCACCGCGTGAATGCGGTGGTGGACAGCCGGAGCGCATCACGGTGGGCGTCATTGGCGATGATGTCATCGGCGTTCATGTTTCGCTTCGCTTGCCCACTCGTCGAAGATGCTGTTCCAAGCTGATAGGTCATCGGGATGGAGCCAACGCTAGACCTGTCGACCGCCGCGATAGCGGAACACGCTCACGACTCGTGTTTACGCATCGATGCCCTCGCGCCCAACCCCAATGCTGCCCGGTATGTCGGTGCCCTCGCGGGGCCGGGTGCTGGTCCGCCATCAACCGTGCTCATGTCCCCGTCGGGCACCGCTTCGACTTGGGCGAATGATTGCAGTACCACGATGTACGGACCGCCGCTAGCCGGCAGCGGGCACGGACTTGCGGGCGGCGCCTTTGTCCGATCCCCGCGGGACCGGGGGTTAAGTGACACGATCTAGTTGACGGGCAACCGGCTGACGGAGGAGCGAGTATGAAAAAGGACCAAGCAGACCAATTTGAACGCAAACTGCTTCAGCCGCTCGCGGAGGCCCTCCGCACGAGGCTTGGTGATGCAGCGGAGGTCCACGTCAACAATGAGCCGCGCCTGCTTTCTGGTGAACGGGTCGAGTACGCCACGTGGCTCGAAGTCGTGCTCAACGATGCACGAACCGATGTCATCTTTCGGCCCCTTAGCCGCGAAGACTTCTCTGCGATCTGGCAATGGGGAAAGAGCGGCCGATTCATCTTCCCGATTCCACAGGGCGGCGGCAATGCCGGCGACAGCGCCCGAGCGTCCATTGACGCTGTCGCCGAACGCATCTGCCAAACCGCGAGTATGTGGCATGAGGAACCGCCCGAGTCGTTTGGCTGGTCAGTCACCTGAACGCAAAGTGCTCGGCGACGAATGCTAAGCTAGGGTTGCCAAGCTCGCGGGAACTCAATGAAACTTTATGTGCCGCAGTGCTTCTTGGCATTCCGCGAGTGGACGGTCGGGGAAGGTGCCTGGTAAGCGCGGTGCTGATCAGCGCACCTTCTCGGGGAATCGAAGTTCAGCGCATGCAGGACGTGTACGGGGAGTTTGCTTGCGGCGTCGTCGTCAAGCGCCGAGTACGTCGTCAACGTGTTCTTGACGAGTTCTAGACGCTCTTCGCAGGGTGGCCGACGCGGAACGCATGGGCGCACTAGCAGTCCATGTGGCAAAGATCGCCCGAATGCGGCATCCGGGG
>JAJKIB010000350.1 GCA_021154745.1 Mycobacterium sp. | reverse complement strand
CGCTGGCCTATACGACCTCATGATCGCCGCCCTTGCGGCGCTGCCCTTTGCCACCGCGGCAACTATCGCGTGCTCGATTCCGATTGTGGGCTGGATCGCGTGTGCGGTGTTGGGTGCCATCGCAGCCGTCATTACGATTGTCGGAATCGTTGTGGCGCTGAACGACACTGGAGATCCCAACGACGTGAATCAGGATCTTGGCGAGATTCATGCCAACGATCCGACTGGGCGAGGCGCCGACATCCTCGTCGTCCGCGGAACATGGGTCTACGACTCCGCACACGAGGGCTGGAACGAACTTCATCCGATATTGCAGTGTCAACGAATCGGCACCTGGACCGGATCGTGGTCGATCGACACCCGGGCATACGTCGACCACTGGTGCAACGCGCTTGCCACTGCCGAAGACCCCACCACGGTGAGCTCACAACTCCGACCAGAAAACCGGTGGGAGGTGCATCCCGTCATCGACGGCTGCGCTCCTTCATCACCGCCCGAATCTGGATTGCACTAAGCCTCGCCGCCTCCGTCTGGTGATGTTCAGGACGTCAATGGACCGACCGTCTCCTCCGTCGCCGTACGATGCCAGTGAGATGAGAGGCATGCAGTGACGGCAGCCAAGACGGCGCAGCGAGGCGCCGACGAGGACAAGAGCAACTTCCGCCAACGCCTCCTCGACGCCCTGGAGCAGGGCATTGCCGAGGACGGGTACCCACGCACGACGGTCGCCGACATTGTGCGGCGGGCGCGGACGTCGCGGCGCACCTTTTACGAGCACTTCGACAGCAGGGAAGCCTGCTTTGTCGCACTGCTCACCGACGCGAACGCCGAGCAGGTCAGGCAGATATCCGCCGCCGTCGACGCGCACGCGCCTTGGCGCAGCCAGGTGCGGCAGGCCATTGAGGCCTGGATTTCGTCCGGCGAATCGCGGCCCGCCTTGATGCTGAGTTGGATCCGCGACGTGCCGTCACTGGGCGCCGGTGCGCGACGGCTGCAGCGCGACGCGATGGAGAACTTCGTCGAGATGGTTCGGGCGTTGGGGGATACCAGCGAGTTTCGCGCCGCGGGCATCGGTCCGGTCTCCCGTCAGCGCATCATCATGCTGCTCGGTGGCTTACGCGAACTCACCGCGATCACCGTCGAGGAGGGCGGCCACATGAGCGACGTCGTCGAGGAAGCGGTCGAGGCGTCGATTGCCCTGCTAGCTCCGCGCGTCGTCGACGTGGAAGACATTGGACGCCAATCCGGTGCACAAAGCCGATAGCGCACAAGGGCTTTCGTCCCATTCCACCCGCATCAGGCGATGCTTCTCGCCCGCGCATCTGCGATGGCCGGCGCGAACACGACACCATCGTCGATCGGGCCCCGGCGCAGCAGGCGGACGTCCTTGACATAGTTCTGATGCAGCCGCCACGGCGCTCGATCGCCCTGCTTGGGTAGCTCGGCGAGGCTGCGCTTGACGTAACCCGATGCCAGGTCGAGGAACGGGTTGGCCGCCGTGGCACAGGCCGCGTCGGGCGTCACCGCCGCGTAGCCGTTCTCGTCCATGTGCTTGAGCAGCCGGCAGACGTACTCGGCCACCAGGTCGGCCTTCAGCGTCCAGGACGCGTTCGTGTAGCCGATCGTCCACGCGAAGTTCGGCACGCCCGAGAGCATCATGCCCTTGTAGGACACCGTCTTTGACAGATCGACCGCGCGCCCATCGACCGCGAGGTGCATCCCCCCGATGGCGAGCAGGTTCAGACCGGTGGCGCTGACGACGATGTCGGCCGCCAACTCGGCGCCGGACTGCAGCCGGATGCCGGATTCGGTGAAGGTGTCGATGTGGTCGGTGACGACCGACGCGCTGCGGTCGCGGATAGCCGTGAACAAATCGCCGTCGGGAACCAGGCACATCCGCTGATCCCACGGGTTGTAGGACGGCGCGAAGTGAGTGTCGACGGCGTAGCCCTCGGGCAGTTGCTTGACCGCGGCCTTGCGCAGCATCGACTTCATCATCTCGGGACGGCGGCGGCTCAAGTTGAAGATCGCGATCGCCTGTAATGCGTTCTTCCACCGCACGATCGCGTATGCCAGCTTCTGCGGCAGCCACGCCCGCAGCCGATCGGCGATCGCGTCGCTGGCGGGGCGCGACGCGACATAGGTCGGCGAGCGCTGAAGCATCGTTACGTGCGCGGCCGATTCGGCCAGTGAGGGCACCAGCGTCACCGCGGTGGCACCGCTGCCGATCACCACCACCCGCTTGCCGCGGTAGTCGAGATCCTCCGGCCAGTGCTGTGGGTGAATCACCGGTCCGCGAAAGCTCTCAACGCCAGGGAATTCCGGGCTGAAGCCTTCGTCGTAGCGGTAGTAGCCGGTGCACACGTACAGGAATGCGCAGCTGATCGTGACCATCGCATCGGTATCGGTGCGATGCACCTCGACGGTCCAGCGCGCCTCGTCACTGTTCCAATTGGCGTTGACCACACGGTGATTCACCCGGACGAGTTTGTCGACGTCGAAAGCCTTTGCGGTGTCGTGGATGTAGCGCAGGATGCTCGGTCCGTCGGCGATCGCCTTGGGATCGGTCCATGGGCTGAATCGATAGCCGAGCGTGAACATGTCTGAATCCGACCGGATGCCCGGATAGCGGAACAGGTCCCAGGTGCCGCCGATGGAGTCGCGTGCCTCGAGCACGACCATCGACTTGTTGGGGCACTCCTGGCGCAGCTGACATGCGGCGCCGACGCCTGACAGGCCTGCCCCGACGATCAGGACGTCTACTGTTTCCGCTGCTGACGACATATGTTGCTGCCTCTCATCGCCTTCCTGGTACGACTCAGTACCAGACTCGGTACTAGACGGTACCATTATTAGACGTGTGTGGAAAGGGGGTTGTGGAGTTCGGGTACTAAGGCGTACCGTGGCCGGTACCTTGGGGTACCACCACGGAGGTGAAACATGGCTGTGGCGACCACGGAGCCGGTGCGACTGCCGCCCGCACCGCGGATACCGAAGCTTCTACAAGGCGTTGGCTTCGTCGCCGCCCGCGAGAAGTCGGTCGCCGCGCTGGCCAAGCGATACGGGCCGGCCTTCACGCTGCGGCTGCCGATCTTCGGGGCGACCGTCGTGGTGAGCGATCCGGCGTTGATCAAGGATCTGTTCACCACCAACACCGATCTCGTTGCCAGGGCCGGCGTCCTTGGTGAGATGTTCGGTCCCGGTTCGACATTCAGCCTCGACGGCACCGAGCACCGCGAGCGCCGCAAGCTCCTCGTCCCGCCGTTCCACGGCAAGCGGATGGCTTCCTACGAAGGCATCATCGAAGAAGAAGTGCTGCGCGAGACGGCGTCGTGGCCCATGGGCACCGAATTCGAAACCATGCCGTCGATGATGCGCATCACGCTCAACGCGATCCTGCGGACGGTCTTCGGCGCCGAGGGTTCCGCGCTCGACGAACTGCGTGAACTGCTGCCACCGATGGTGCTCAACGCGTCACGGCTGGCCGTGATGCCTCCGATCGTGCGCCGCGACTTCGGCGCATGGAGCCCGGGCGGGAAGCTGACGTCATATCGCGAGCGCTACGACGACATCATCCGGCGACTGATCTCCGACATCCGCAACGATCCGAAGTTCGACGACCGCAACGATGTCCTCACCTTGATGCTGCAGGCACGCCATGAAGACGGCTCGCCGATCTCCGACGACCACATCGCCGACGAGCTGCTGACCCTGCTCGCCGCCGGCCATGAGACCACCGCGACGACGCTGGCATGGACCGTTGAACGGCTGCGCCGACATCCGCGGGTGCTGGCTCGGCTCACCGCGGAGGTCGACGCCGGAAGCTCTGACCTGCTGCAGGCCACGGTCTGGGAAGTACAGCGCACACGTCCGGTGATCAACGGCACTGCTCGGATGGCGAAGACCCGGATCCGGCTGGGCGACTGGGTCATTCCGGAGCGCCACGCAATCCTTGCCAGCATCTCTCTCGCGCACGCCTCGGAGGAGAGCTTCGCCGACGCGAAGGCGTTCAATCCCGACCGATTCGTTGGCAACCCGCCGGACAACTACGCGTGGATCCCCTTCGGCGGCGGAGTGCGCCGCTGCATCGGTGCGGCGTTCGCGAACATGGAGATGAACGTTACCCTGCGCACATTGGTGCGCGAGTTCGAGTTCGGCACGACGTACGCTGCTGGTGAACGCCTGCATTCGCGCGGAGTCGCGACTGCACCGGCGCACGGCGGCCGCGCCGTGGTGTATCGACGAACGACCAAATCCGCGTCGAACGCAGGCCAGACACGGCGGGCCTCGGCATGACCGCGCGCGAGGAGGTGCTCGCCGACGTCGGCCGCGGCATCGAGCTGTGCTACGACCAGACCGGCTACCCCGCCGACCCGCCCATTCTGCTGATTGCCGGCCTCGGGCGGCAATTGCACTCATGGCCAAACGATTTCGTCACCGCACTGGCGGGACGTGGCTATCGGGTGACCCGGTTCGACAACCGTGACGCCGGCCGGTCGACCCACATGAGCTATCCGCCGCCGAAGCCGGTGGCGATGTTCCGGGGCCGCAGCCAGTACCACCTCGGCGACATGGCGCGTGACACCGTCGGACTGTTGGACGCGATCGGCTACGCCGATGCCCATCTGGTCGGTATCTCGATGGGCGGGATGATCGCCCAGACGGTCGCCGCGCACTACCCGGGCAGGGTTCGCACGTTGACGTCGATCATGTCGACCACCGGCGCGCCGCGGCTAGGCCGTCCGGCGATGTCGACATGGCGGCGGATGCTGATGTCGCGTCCGCCGCGAACGCGGGCCGAGGCGATGGACCGCGCCGCGAACATGTTCTCCCACATCGGCTCTCACGGCTTTCCGTTCGACGAGCTGGCGGTCCGCGAGTACGCCGGTATCGCGTGGGACCGGGATTCCAGCCCTGCGGGCATCGTCCGGCAGCTCGCGGGCATCTTCGCCTCGGGGGACCGCACCGCCGAACTTCGCCACATCGACGTCCCCAGTTTGGTCATCCACGGCGACCGCGACCGGATGGTGCATCCCACCGGTGGCTCCGCAACCGCACGGGCGATACCAGGAGCGCGCTTGGAGACCATCGTCGGCCTCGGCCACGATCTGCCCATCGGGGCGTGGAGCCGGATCATCGACCTCATCACCGACCTCACCACATTTGTCGCCCACACCGAACTCGAGGAGTCGAGGCATGAGTGAGTCCCAACGCCGCACGATCAGCGGCCGTACCGTCGTCATCACTGGCGCGGCGTCCGGCATCGGCCGGGCTCTGGCGCAACGGCTTTCGGCACACAGCTGCCCGGTCGCAATCGCCGATATCGACGAGAAGGGTCTCAAGGAGACCGAAGCCTCGCTGACCGGACCGGCGCTGCTGCGAGTGCTCGATGTGGCCGACGCCGAAGCGCAGCGCGACTTCGCCGGAGGGGTGCGCGACTGGGCGCCCAGGCCGATCGGCGCGGTATTCAACAACGCCGGCGTCGCCACGGCCTCCAGCGTGCTGGACGCCGTTCCCGCGGATGACGACTGGCTGTTCAACATCAACTTCCACGGCGTGGTCAACGGCACCCGTGCGTTCCTGCCGATCCTCGTCGAGCAGGACGAAGGCGCGATCGTCAACACGTCGAGCGTCTTTGGCCTTGTCGGCATGCCCAACCAAAGCGCCTACTGCTCAGCCAAATTCGCAGTCCGCGGGTTCACCGATTCGCTTCGCCAGGAGTTGCGTGGCACCGGAGTGACCGCCATCAACGTGCATCCCGGCGGCATCAACACCAACATCGTCCGCAACGCCCGGTGGCGCAATGATCCCGAGGGCCGCGGCCGGAGCCAGGACCAGATGGTGCAGGAGTTCGCCGCCATCACGCTGACGCAGCCGGACAAAGCCGCCGAGATCATCCATCGCGGAGTGGAGCAGGGCAAGGCGCGCATCCTCGTCGGCCCGGATGCATATCTGTTCGACACTCTCGGCCGCCTTGCGCCGACGCGCTACTACGACCTGCTGGGGCGACTCGAGTCGGTCCTGCGGCGGCGCAACCAGTCGGCCACCGCACCCGAGGTGACCGCGTCATGACCGCGGCGGCGCACCTGCCTCCGGGCCCACGGTGGCCACTGCCCATTTAAGGGCTCGCGTACCTGGCCTCGCGCCGACGCGTGATGCAGATGTTGGGCAAGCGCTACGGCAGCGCGTTCACGGTGCGGCTGCCGTTCTTCGGGCCGACGGTGATGATCAGCGATCCCGCGCTGGTGAAGCAGCTCTTCCAGACGCGAACCGACGTCGTGCGCAACGTGGAACCCAATCTCGACTTGGTGCTGGGCCCGGGTTCGACATTCGGGTTGCAGGACGAAGAGCATCGCCGACGCCGCAAACTGCTGGGTCCGCCGTTTCACGGCAAGCGGATGCGGGCCTACGAGGACCTCGTCGAGGAGGAAACGCTCAAGGAAATCGCCACCTGGCCCGAGGGCCGCGAGTTCGCGGTGCTGCCGTCGACGAACCGGATCACCCTCAACGTGATTCTGCGAGCGGTATTCGGCGCCGAGGGTGCGGAGTTCGACGCGCTACGCACCGTTATGCCGCCGCTGGTGGGACTGGGTTCGCAGTTGCTTTTCCTGCCGTGGTTGCACCACGATCTCGGTCGGTTGAGCCCCTGGGGCCGATTCCTCGGCCTGCGAAGGTAATTCGACGAGATCGTCGGATCGCTTATCGAT
>JAJKIB010000349.1 GCA_021154745.1 Mycobacterium sp. | reverse complement strand
TCGTCCTGGAACCAGGCGTCGACGTGGACGAGGCCCGCGAGCGCATCCGCGCAGCGATTCGCCGCGACTTGTCGCCTCGGCACGTGCCGGACGAGATCATCCCCATCCCGGAGGTACCGCGGACTCTGAACGGCAAGAAATGCGAAGTTCCGGTCAAACGGGTATTGGCCGGTGTGCCTGTTCACGAAGCGGTCAGCGAAGGTGCGCTGAAGAACCCGGGCGCCATGGCGCCGTTCCTCGTAGGTGCCGAGTGACCCGGCGACCGCGAGTGCGCCGCACCCGGCAGCGGCTGGCGCGACTCGACACGCGGCTGCTCGCCCAGGCGATCAGCGGGCGCACGCCGGTGCTCGACCGGGTGATGACGACAGCCAGCACATTGGCCAACCGCTCCCGACTATGGCTCGCGATCGCGGCCCTGCTGTCGGCCACCGGGCGCGGTCGGCCGCGCAGGGCCGCGGCGAGCGGGCTGCTCGGCATCGGTGTCGCGGCGACGCTTGTGAACGGCCCGCTGAAATTTGCCTGGCGGCGCGACCGGCCGCCGACCACGCGCGGCAAGGAACCGCTGCTGCCGCTGCCGCGGACGTTCTCCTTCCCGTCCGGCCACTCGGCGTCGGCCCTCGCATTCGCCACCGGGGCAAGCGTCGCGATGCCGGTCGCCGCCCCCGCGCTGGTGCCGCTGGCGTCGACGGTGGCGTATTCGCGCGTGCACACCGGCGTGCACTATCCGAGCGACGTGGCCGTCGGTGCGGCCACCGGCGTCGTTTCCGGCCTGATCGGTGCCCACATCGTCAAGCGGGTGCGCGAGTCGTCCATGCATCACGTCGACGGGCCGGCGCTCGACATTGCGGTCCCCCGCGACGCCGTGCTGGTGACCAGCAAAGATGCTGGCTCCGCGGACGGCTTGTCGGCCGCACGCCGGGCGCTCGAGAAGTCGGGCTGGCGCATCCAAGCGGTGCTTCCGGTGGAGGAGATCGGTGAACCCGCGGCCTGGCCGGGCCGGGACGGGTCGGCGTCATTGGTCATCGTCGCGGGCGGTGACGGCACGGTCGGCGCCGTTGCCGACGCGATCACCGGATCCGACGCGCTGCTCGCGATCATCCCGCTTGGCACGTCGAACGACATCGCCCGCTCCCTCGGCATCCCGACGGATCCTGTCGAAGCCGCCGGCGCGCTTGCGGCGGGGCGGGTGTGTGCGATCGACGCGGTGCGTGTTCGACCCGCCGGCGTCCAAGATCGGGTGTTCCTCAATGCCGCGACCGCCGGGGTCAACGTTGCCTTCGCCCGGGAGGCCACCGCGTCGTCGGTTCGGGACAGGCTCGGCGGACTCACTTACCCGGTTGCCGCGGCCCGTGCATTGCGCAGTTCCGAGCCGTTCGAATGCACGCTCGAGTGCGACGGAAGGACTGAGCGGATCTCCGCGGTCCATGTGTCCGTAAGCAACGCACCGGTGTTCGGCGGTGTGCTCGGGTTCCGGGTGCCCGGTGCCAGCCTGACTGACGGGCTCCTCGACGTGATCGCGGTCGAGCGGCTTTCCCTCGCTCGGTTGACCCTCGCGGTCGGCGATGCCTTTGTCGGGCGGCACAGCCCGGTGCACGGCGTCCACGCCATGCGGGTGCGTTCGCTGCGGGTGTCTGCCGACGGGCACGAGCAGATCGCGGTCGACGGCGAGGTGATCGGTGCACTGCCGGCCGACTTCGAGGTACAGCCCAACGCCGTACGCGTGGTGGTACCTCAGCTGTAGGCCCGGGCCGTCGAGGCCCGGCCGTCAGACGTACTCGATGGCATCGGCGATCGAATCCAGGACGCGGCTCGGCCGCCATGGGAAGCGCTGCACGTCAGCAGCCCGCGTCGACCCGGTGAGCACGAGGATGGTTTCCAGGCCGGCCTCGATCCCGGCGACCACGTCGGTGTCCATCCGGTCCCCGACCAGCACGGTGTTCTCGGAATGCGCCTCGATCTTGTTGAGCGCACTGCGCAGCATCATCGGGTTCGGCTTGCCGATGAAGTACGGTTCCCGCCCGGTGGCCTTGGTGATCAGCGCGGCGACCGAACCGGTCGCCGGCAGCGGTCCCTCCTCGGACGGGCCGGTGACGTCAGGGTTGGTCGCGATGAACCGCGCGCCGCCCTCCACCAGGCGGATCGCGCGGGTGATCGCCTCGAACGAGTACGTGCGGGTCTCGCCGAGGACGACGAAATCCGGCTCGCGGTCCGTGAGCGTGTAGCCGACCTCGTGCAGCGCGGTCGTAATGCCGGCCTCGCCGATGACGTACGCGGAGCCGTGTGGCAGCTGGTCGGCAAGGAACACGGCCGTTGCCAGCGCCGAGGTCCAGATGGCTTCCTCGGGAACCTGGAGCCCGAACCGCAGCAGCCGGGCGGACAGGTCGCGTGGAGTGAAGATCGAGTTGTTGGTGAGCACGAGGAATCTGCGAGCGCGCTCGACGAGCCGCGCGAGGAAATCCGCCGCTCCGGGCAAGGCGTGCTCCTCGCGCACCAGGACACCGTCCATGTCGGTGAGCCAGCACTCCGCATGCGTCCGCATCCCCCGAGTCTGGCAGGCCGGGCAGATCGATCCGGCAGACGGCCGCGTCCGCCATTGGCCCTCGTCCGGGTAGTAACTTTCGAACGTCGTACCCTAGCGGTGGGCGGCGTGGTCGCGGACAGCCGCGCAGACGTTGACGCTGCTGCCGCCGAGGTGGAGCATGTGTGCCGGCTGAACCAACAGCAACGGTCGGTCCAGCGATCCCAGATCAGCTCGTGGAGCTCGCGTTTGAGTTTCGGTTGCCGTCGCGCCCACCGCAAGGTGTGAGACCCGGGCGTCCCCCCCGCGCCCGGGCATCACCTTGCGCCGATCGAGTGGTCATGTCCGGATGTTGGCGCGGAGCGGTCTGCTAACCACGATCAGCTGCTTCAATTGGCGAATGAGCGCGATGTTCGAGTTTTCCGGTCAGCTGTCGGTTACCAACTCCGGAGGCGGCTGGCAGGTCTACTTCGAGGTGTACAACGTCGGCGATGAACCCGGCGAAGTAACCGTCGGCATCGAGGTCGACGGCAACTACGTCACTCAGTGGACGGCCACGTTGTCGCCGTCGGTAGGCGACCAGCCGACCGTTGACATCGGCAATGTCGACACCGGCGTGCACAGTGCGACCGTCTACCTGAACCCAGGATCCGGCCAGAACGACCACCTCAGCGAGCAGTTCAACGCCTGACGCTGCCCGGCCGGCGCGAGCCCGCCGACTCGCTGGTCGACCGTAGTATCGGCGACCATGCTGGGGGTCTTGTTCGCGTTCGCCGCAGCCTTCACGAGCGCGCTGACCGTCGTCACCCAGCACGTCGCTAGCACCGCGGCACCAGCGACTCAGAAGGGCTGGCGACTGGCCCGGTATCTGGTCCGCAATCCGCTGTGGCTGTTCGGCGTGGCCGCGACCGTGGCCAGCTTCGTGTTCCAAGCGATTGCGCTGTACAACGGTCGGCTCTCGGTCGTGCAGTCGATCCTCATCATCGAGCTGGTGTTCTCCCTGGTCATCGGCCGGGTGTGGTTACGACTGCACGTGACGCCGGCCGCCTGGGTCTCGGCGGGCGTGGCCTCCGGCGGCCTCGCCGTGTTTCTGATCATGTCCGAGCCGCAGGGCGGGCACCCTTACGCGACGCCCGGCGCGTGGCTGCCGGCATTGCTCACCTGCGCAGTCGCCACGGCCACGTGCGCCGCCCTGGCGAGCACCGGGTCACCGTTGCGGCGCGGCGCGTTGTATGCCACGGCGTCTGCGATCATGGCCGCGACCCTGGCCACATTCCTCAAATCAGCGACCGACAGCCTTGCCACGAGCGGCATTCCCGGGGCGTTGGTGCACGGGCCGATCTACGGTGTCGTCGTCGCCGGAGTGCTCGGCACGGTGCTCACCCAGGCCGCCCTGCACTATGGTCCGCTGGCCGTGTCCCAACCGCTGATGGTGATCGTCAACCCATTCGTGAGCATCATCCTCGGCGTGTGGCTGTATGGCGAGCACTTCACCGGAGGCGCGCTCCGCGTCGTGGTCGGCCTCACAGGCTTCGCGGCCATGGTCGTCGGTGTCGTGTTCTTGGCCCGAACGGCCCCATCGTTCAGGGCCGCCGACGCGCGCGCGCCGACGACTTCGCCCGCATGAGACCGGGAGCGAGCGGCTCACCACGCCCCTGATCCCACGTGTCACTGGCAGGCTCACCGGGCCGGATCAAATCAGCGGAGTGGTTCCCGCAGCACGCGCAGGAGCAGCACCGAACGGGCACGCATCGCCAGGTCGGCCCCGCCGGCGATCGTCGGGCCGGCCGCCGGTTCACCGCCAACCGCCGCGGTGTCGATCACCCGCTCGTAGCGGTCGGCCCACGGCGGTCCCGGGGCGGCGAAGATGCCGTCCTGGTCTGCGGAGTGCAGCAGCAGGAGGAAGGAGTCGTCCTTGATCGTGTCGCCGCGCGCACTGCGGTGGCGCAGCGCCCGGCCGTCGAGGTACATGCCGATGGAGCGCAGGCCGCTGTCGAACCAGTCGCCGGCGGAAAGCTCGCGACCCGCCGGGTGGAACCAGGCGAGGTCCTTTCGCCCATCCTCGCCGGCCACCGGGCGCCCTTCGAAGAACGCGCGCTGGCGCAACACCGGGTGGGCGCGACGCAGCGTCAGCAGCCGCCGGGTCAATGTCAGCATGTCGTCGCTGGTCTCGCTCGCCACCCAGTCGATCCAGGAGATCTCGTTGTCTTGGGCGTACGCGTTGTTGTTGCCGCGCTGGGTCCGCCACATCTCGTCGCCGGCGACGAGCATCGGGGCGCCGGTGGAGAGCAGCAGCGTCGCCAGCAGGTTGCGGACCTGCCGCCGCCGCACCGTGGCGACGTCCGGTGGGGCCGGATCACCCTCCACTCCACAGTTGTACGAGCGGTTGTCGTCGGTGCCGTCGCGGTTGTCCTCGCCGTTGTCCGCGTTGTGCTTGCGCTCGTAGGAGACGAGGTCGCGCATCGTGAACCCGTCATGCGCAGTGATGAAGTTGATCGACGCGATCGGCAGCCGGCCGTCGTCGCCGTAGAGGTCGGACGATCCGGACAGCCGGTACGCGAGGTCGCGCACACCGTCCGCACCGTGTGCCCAGAACGACCGGACGGTGTCCCGGTACTTGCCGTTCCATTCCGTCCACAACGGAGGGAACTCGCCCACCTGATAGCCGCCCGCGCCGACGTCCCACGGCTCGGCGATCAACTTGGCCTG
>JAJKIB010000348.1 GCA_021154745.1 Mycobacterium sp. | reverse complement strand
TGGCATCCGATCACCGCCGAAATGGGGAATGCGAATACGGGCTCGGCGTGGATGACGGTGATGGATCCCGTCGCCACCCTTGACACCTGGCTTCTGAAGGAGGGCGACGTCTACTTCATCCCGCGTGCCTACCCGCACCACATCGAGGTCGTAGACGCCCCCGATCTGCACTTCGCGATCTTCTTCGATCAGCCGACGCCTGGCGACATCGGCTACCGGGCGTCCGCCAGCGCCTATTCGCGCGAAGTGTTGGCCGCAACGTTCAACATGCACATCGATGATCTGCCGAACTTCCCGTTCACCAAGACGGACCCGCTGATCGTCACTCGCTCCAACCCAGTCGACGAATACGCAATGGGCGAAGATAGGTCACGCTGACGTCGCGAAAATCTCCATCGAGGAACGATTCGGATACGACGGCTCCGTCGACGTCTGTTTGCATGCAACCCTTTCCGCACGGCGTCACATCCAACGGAGGAGTCACGCATGCGCGAGCCCACAATGCTGCACCGACTGGCAGCAGAATTCATCGGCACCTTCTGGCTGGTGTTCGGCGGCTGCGGCAGCGCAGTGTTCGCCGCGAAATTCACCTCTGATGGCACGTCGCTGGGAATCGGTTTTCTCGGTGTCGCACTCGCGTTCGGGCTGACGGTGCTCACCGGCGTGTACGCGTTCGGCACCATCTCCGGCGGCCACTTCAACCCCGCGGTCACCCTTGGTGCGGCGCTGGCCCGGCGGGTCGAGTGGAAGGCGTTGCCGCCCTACTGGATCACGCAGGTGATCGCCGGAATAGCAGCAGGCTTGCTGATCTACGTCGTAGCCAAGGGGCAGGAGGGGTGGACCGCGACAGGCCATATGGCCGCCAACGGCTTTGGCGATCACTCCCCCGGCGGCTACTCGCTGTGGGCGGTGATCGTCGCCGAGGTCGTCCTGACCGGCGTGTTCCTGTTGGTCATCCTTGGCTCAACCGATGACCGCGCACCAAAAGGCTTCGCGGGCTTGTCGATCGGTCTGACCCTGACGCTGATCCACTTGATCTCGATCCCGATCTCGAACACCTCGGTCAACCCTGCGCGGTCCACCGGTGTCGCGTTCTTCAACGGAGACGGCGCCCCGGCACAGCTGTGGGTGTTCTGGCTCGCGCCGCTAATCGGCGGGGCAATCGCCGGCATCGCCTATCCATACCTGTTCGGCCGGGCCGAGGAGCAACTCGCCGACCGCCCGGTGCGCGACGATGCCCTGGAAAAGCCGTCGACTACTTGACCGGCGCCTTCTTCTTAGCCGTCTTGGCGGCACCCCGCTCGGTGGTCTCGCCCCGGTTGGCCAGCTGCCCGCCCGCGTTCTCCAGGTGGGCGCGCACGAACCACTGGAACTTCTCCAACTCGGCGGCATGTTCCTCGAGGATGTTCTCGGTCACCGGATCAAGTTCGCCGACGCGGTGGATGGCCTTGCGCGTGTCCTCGATGACACCCGTGTAGACGATGTCGAGTGCCGCCAGGTGCGCCTGCACGGTATCGCGACCGACGGAGTAGTCGTCCCAGGTGCGGTCCTTGATGATCGCGCCGGGCGTGCCCTGCGGTGATTTGCCCAGCGTGGCGATGCGCTCGGCGGCCTCGTCGGCGTATGCGCGTACCCGTTCGACCTGGGGATCGATCATCTCGTGCACGCCGATGAAGTTCGGGCCGACGACATTCCAGTGCACGTGCTTCAGCGTCAGGTGCAGATCGTTGTACGTGCTCAGCTGCTTCTGCAGGATGTCGGCAACCTCGTTGCCGTCCTTCTCGGACAAGCCGGGGATTGTGAACTCAGTCATCCATAGCTCCTTCGCATGATCGACTGTCCCGCGACGTGTACCCACGCGGCTTGAGCAGTAATCGCCGCTAAATGGCGCGCAAATTCGGAATCGCCCGCCGCGCCGCTCTCCGCGGGGCGTGGGCCGGCCCGGTGACCTCGAGCAGCCGGACCGCACGGTGACGATGCGGCCGCAAAGGCTCGAGCAGCTCCACCATCGCCGGGTCGTCAATGGGCCGACCCAGAAGCCGCCAGCCGACCATCGAGGCGAGGTGGTAGTCCCCGACCGACAGCGCGTCGGCATCGCCGAAGGCACGCTGGGCGGTCTCGGCCGCGGTCCACTCCCCGACACCCGGCAGCGACATCATCGCCAGGCGGGCCTGCTCCGGCACGCGGGCGGCCAACCGCTCAAGGGAATCCGCACGCTGCGCGCAGCCGACGATCGTGCGGGCGCGGCCCGGATCGACGTTGGCACGATGAAACTCCCACGACGGGATTCGGCGCCACACATCGGCGGGCGGTGGAACCCGCATGTGTGTGGGCGCGGGTCCAGGCGCGGGGGACCCGAACCTCGTCACAAGGGCGCGCCATGCACGGCGCGCGTCCATGCCGTACACCCGCTGCTCGAGCACGGCCGGGATCAGCGATTCCAGCACGCGGTCGGTGCGGCCCAGCCGCAGATGCGGCACCCGCCGATGCGCCGCCGCGATCGTCGGTTCTTCGGGCCCGAATCCGGAGGCGTCGTCGTCGGCGCCCAGCTGGACCGGCAGCGTCTCGGTGAATTCTATTGCGCCGCTTCCCCATGCCTCGCACGCGACGGCGTCGGGCGCCGAGCGGATGATGCGCGCGGTGACCGGTCCGCTGCGCATCAGGCTGGTGCGCCAGATGGCGCCGTCGGGCGCATCGTGATAGCAGGGATCACCCCGGCCGCGCCGCAACGGCGACAGTGTCAGGTCCGGGCTGACTGGCCCATCGAACTGGACGCTGACGGCGCTGTGCACCGCATCAGGCTATGCGACTGTTATGTCCGCCTTGTCCGGATAGAACGCGACATGTCCGGCGATCTGACCCACCGCGGGATAGGGCTTCTCGTAAGTCCAGATCGCGTCGTCGACGGTCTGGCCGCCCTCGGTGACGACGTCGTAGTAGCTGGCGTCGCCCTTGAACGGACAGTACGTCTCCGTGTCGCTGGGCTTCAGCCGCTCAGCCACGACGTCGCGCAGCGGGATGTACTGCACCGCGGGATACGTGGCTTCCTGCAGGGTCAGCGCCTCGTCGGTGTCCGCCACCACTTCACCGTTGACGCGCACGGTGACGTGCTTTCCCGTCGGTTCGACGGTGATGGGATGAGAGTCGGTGGGCTCGAGTACGGGTCGATTGGACATCATTAATCTCCTGACGCCGGTGGTTACCCAATCTCTCAAAGCCAACATGCCCACACCCCGTATTTCTTCCGGACGCTAGTGCGGGCGGCCGGCGATCTTGTCGGCGGCGGCCGCGATCGGTGATGTCTTGGACATTCCCGCCCGTCCCTCGTGCCAGTCGGCGGCCTTGTACGCCAGATACATGCCGCGCACGCCGATCCAGCGCAGGGGTTCGGGTTCCCAGTTGCGTGACCGGTGGCCGACCCACGGCAGCTCGGTCAGCGGGCTGCGCCGATCGAGCACCAGGTCCGCCAGCGTGCGCCCGCCGAGGTTGGTTGCGGTGACGCCGTGCCCGACGTATCCGCCTGCCCAGCCCAGACCCGTCGTCTTGTCGAGGACGATGCTGGCCTCCCAGTCACGCGGCACTGCCAGCACACCGCACCAGCCGTGCGCGATCGGGACGTCGCGGACCTGCGGAAGTATCGAGTGCAGGATCGCGGTCAAGTGTTTGATGGTGCGCTCGGGCACCTGGCCGTCGACGTCGGTGCGGGAGCCATACCGGTACGGCACGCTGCGCCCGCCGATCGCGATCCGGTCATCGACGGTGCGCTGAGCGTAGAAGAAGCCGTGCGCGGTATCGCCGACGGTTTCGCGGCCCTCCCAGCCGATGGACGCCCAGACGTTCTCGGGAATCAGATCGGTGGCGATCATCGAGCTGTTCATCGGCAGCCACCGGCGTCGCAGCCCCCGCATCCGGGCGGTGAAGCCCTCGGTCGCCCGCAACACGATCGGCGCGCTGACCGTGCCCAGTGAGGTGATCGCACGACCCGACTCGATCGCGGTGACGGGCGAGTTCTCGTAGATGTCGACGCCGAGCCGCTCGACGACCTCCGCCAAACCGCGCGCCAACCGGGCGGGCTGGATCCGTGCACAGTGCGGCGTGTGGTATGCCGACACCACGCCGTCGAACTTAATCCGTTCGGCCGCTTCGGCTTTCGTCAACGGCGTGATGCCGTCGACCTTCCAGCTCAGTTCCTCGTCGATGTCGGCGGCCAGCCGCGTCGCCTGCGCGGGGTTGCGGGCGACGTGCATGGTGCCGCCCTTGACGATGCCTGCGTCGATGCCTTCGGCGGTCGCGACGTCGATAACCTCGTCGACGGCCTCGTTGAGGGCCTGCTGCCATGCCAGCACGCGGTCGCGCCCGTACAGCTGCGCCATGCGGTTGCGGTCGCCGGGCACGAGCCCCGAGAGCCAGCCGCCGTTTCGTCCCGACGCGCCGAAGCCGGCGAAGCGGGCCTCGAGTACGGCGATGCGCAGCGACGGGTCGGCCCGTTTCAGGTAGTACGCCGTCCACAGCCCGGTGTATCCGGCGCCGACGATGCACACGTCGATGTCGCGGTCGCCGGGCAGCGTCGGACGCAACGGCGGGTACTCGGCGAACCAGTTCGAGACACGACCGTTGATCGGGGCTGCTTTGCGCACCGTCCGATTCTGGCAGGGACGAGCGACTTGTCGGACCACCGGTGCAGGCTGGCCCCAACGACGACAGAAAGAAGAGCGCCATGTGCTGGAAGTGCGACCGTCCCGGCAGCACTACCGAGGACTACTTCGATGAACTTCGCGCGACGATCCGTACACAGGGATGGGCGATCCAATTCGTCGAAAGTGGCCGCACCCCATACGCATACACCATCGGACTACACGACTGGGACGTGCCCGAACTGCTGGTGACCGGCGTTTCTCCGCAGCGAGCAGTGCGGCTGCTGAACACCGTCGCACGAAACGAAGTACGCGGCGATGCGTTCGCACCGGGTCAGCAGTTCACGATTCCCGGCGGACCAGTCATCGAAATCGTGGAAGTCGCCCATCCCGACGCGCATATGAACGTTGCGGTGGCATTCGGTGGGCCGGAGGTCCGGGCGCTGCAGTTGGTGTGGGCGGACGGCCGGGGCCGGTGGCCATGGTCTGCGGCATTCGCCGACGGCACAGCGATGCAACCGGTACTGGGTTGTCGGAGCCTCGGCGCAAGCTGACCCTGACTACTACAGAAAGGTGCGGTCATGTGCTGGCAGTGCGACAACACCAACGGCACCACCGAGGAATATCTCGACGAACTCCGCGCGACGATCCGGATACACGGGTGGGCGGTGCAGAGCGTCGAGGACGACCGACTCCCGTTTGCGTACACGATCGGACTGCACGACCGCGGTCTGCCGGAATTGTTGGTCACGGGCCTGTCGCCGCAGCCGGCGGCACGCCTGCTGAATGACGTCGCCGGCGCCGCCGTAGCCGGTCGCGTTCTCAACCCCGGCGCGCACATCGCTGTTGGCGGCGGGCCGCTCCTCGAGATCGTCGAGGTGGAGCACCCCGATGCGCACCTGAATTTTGCCGTGGCGCTGGGCGGCCCGGACATTCGGGCGCTGCAGTTGGTGTGGTCCGATGACCGTGGTCGGTGGCCATGGGCCGCCGGTTGGGGTCACGGTCGGCGTCGCCAACCTGTGCTCGGCGTCCGCGCTCAGAAGGCGTAACGGTGGTACTGCGCCATGTAGCGCAGTGACGGCGCCAGGGTCATGGCCTTGAGCGTCGCACGGTAGTACCACGGCACCCGGGCGAAATCGTCCGATTCGAGGGCGGACACCCATGCCAGCAGTCGCACGCCGGGCACAGTGTCGATGATGTCGTCGGGTCCGTTGATGCCCCAAGACAGCTTCGCTCCCGAACGCCGCACGACCGCGTTCATCCACTGCGACTTGATGCCCAGGGGGTTGAACGCGTCGAACTGCAACTCGCCGGACGGGGCGTGCTCGACGACCCGGCGCAGTAGTGTGACGCCGTCCTGCTGAGTCAGGTACATGGTCAGGCCCTCGCCGATCATCAGCGCTGGACGGTCCTGCGGAATCTCAGCGAACCAACTCGGGTCGGTGACCGAGGCGGCGATGACATGGTAGTGATCGCGCGTCGGATAGAGCTGCCGACGAAGGTCGGCGACGTCGGGGTAATCGATGTCGTACCACTCGACACCAGGGCCCGGATCCAGCCGGAAGAAGCGAGCGTCCAGGCCGCAGCCCAAGTGCAGGACAACAGCTTCGGGGTGCACAGCCAGGAACTGGCGCGCCCAGTTGTCGAAGTGCGCGGACCGGGTCGTCACGGATGGTGAGTTACGGGCGTTGATCGCCGTCTTTTTCCAGTCGTAGTCGATTCGGTCGACGATCTCCTTGGCGAACCGGTCGTCAAGTATCGGCTTCGGGAGGTCCGCATCCAACGCTTTGGCATAGAACGTGGCCAGCATGGTCTGCGGTGCGCCGGACAAGTCGACGTGCAATTTCTCGGTCACGCATCCGAGGCTAGTCGCGCGTCAATCATCAAGGCTAGCTACTGAACAGCGCTCGGCGTGCCGTTCAGCCAGCAGCCTTGCTCTTTCGTTTGGCGTCGCGCAGGCCTACCCAGAACCGGGCCGCCTCGCGGATCGATTCCTCCACCGGCCGTGGCTCCCAACCCAATTCACGGATCGCCTTGCCGTGGTCGACTGGCGCTTCGGCGCGCATGAGCCGCAGCGAGCCCAGCGACAGTTGCTCGTCAGTCCCACGCAACCGCCCTTTGACCGTTCCGATGGCCGCCAACGCATACGACACCGGTAGCGGAATCACCTTGGTGGGAGCTGGAATTCCGGCCGCGTCGGCGGCGATGCGCACGACGTCGGCATTACTGATCATCTTCTCCGAGATCAGATAGCGCTCCCCGACGCGGCCACACTCGGCGGCCAGGATCATGGCGCGCGCCGCGTCGTCGACGCCGACGGCCTCCAGTTCGATGCCGCTCATCACGAACGGCAGCTTGCCGAAGGCCGCACCCGCGATGATCGCGCCGTGCGGGGTCCGGCCCCAGTCGCCACTTCCGTACGTCGTCGACACGCACATCGCAACGGCGGGCAGGCCATGCTCCTTCGCGTACTCCAACACGAGGTTCTCGGCCTGCACCCGGGACCGGACGTACGGCGTCAGCCCGCGGTCGACGATGATGTCGTCATCGCAGGCGACAACGCCGCGACGGCGCCCGACCGTCACGTAGCTGCTGGTGAAGACGAACTTGCGCAGGTTTGCATTCTCAGCGACTTCGAGCACATTGCGGGTGCCATCGACGTTCGTGCGAAACAGCGGTGCGGGATCACGCAGCCAACCGCGAGTGTCGACCGCGCAGTAATACACATCTTCGACACCGGCCATGGCCTCACGCAGCGTGTCGTTGTCCCAGATGTCGCCGTGGAACCGAGTGAGCGGCAGGTCGTCGATGCCGACGGTCATCGCATTGGGCCGCACCATCGCCCGGACCTCGTGACCGTCGGTCACGAGCTGCCGTGTCACATGCGAACCAAGAAAACCGTTCGCCCCGATGACCAGCTTCGTGCTCACGTGCGGTCTCCGAACTGACGCAGCCATGCCGCTGCCTCGTCGGGCAGCGTGCCCAATTCCTCGGCCTTGCGGCACCACTTCCTCGTCGCGGAGACGAACCGCAGCGGGTTGTAGATGTCCTCCTGGCGGCACCACAGGCCGTCGCCGGCATAGGTGAGGATCGAGATGTTTGTGGCGCTGATGATGGTGCCGTCGCCCGGGTCGCGCATCGGGTTGTCGAGTTCGCAGATGATCCTGCCGGTCGGCTCGTCAATCACCGACCAGAGCGACGGGAACGCCGTCATGTAGCTGCCGGGGAAGGTCTCCATCGTCTTCCAGATCCAGGCCCGCACCTCGTCGCGACCGTTCATGGTGCCGGCTGCGTGCTCGACGTAGGTGACATCGGGTGAGTACTGCTCAACCCACGGATCCCAGTCGCGGGTCTGCGCGGCCGCCTCGACGGTCGCCTCGAATGTCTCGAACGCCGCGGCCAGCTCGTCGCGGGTGAACGTCTTGCTCGTCACACCCAGAACTAGAACACGTTCTACCTCCGTTTGTCGAGCGTGCGTCGTATCGTCACGTCGTGTGAAGGCCCTGCTGGGGCTCGTCGTGGCCGTCACGGTGGTCGCCAGTTGTGCGTCGAAACCGCACGACGAAGACTTCGCGGGTTTGGTCGACATCGGCGGCGGCCGCCAGCTGTACCTGAACTGCCAGGGCAGCGGGTCGCCGACCGTGCTCATCATCCCCGGCAAGGGCAGCTACGCCGACGTTTGGAACGTCGTCGTGCCTGCGGACGATCCGATCCGGTCGTCGCCCTACGACATCGTCGGCCAGGCCAACCTCGGGCCGAGCCCGACGGCCACTCAGCCGACTGTGGCGAAGGCGACCCGCGTCTGCGCATACGACCGGCCCAACACCCGCCCGAACGGATTCGAGCGGTCCACTCCCGTCCCGCAACCACACTCCGTTCAGCAGGATGTCGATGATGTGGTGAAACTCATTGCGCGGGCGGATCTTTCGACACCGTTGGTCGTGGTGGCGCATTCGTACGGCGGGCTGATCGCCGACCTGCTTGCCAGGACGTACCCCGAGTTGGTCAGCGGTCTGGTCTTCGTGGACCCGACGTCGGAGTTCCTACCGAGACTGGGTAGGCCCGACCAGGATGCCGAATTCGACCGGGCCGCGCGAGCACCGATACCCGCGCCAGATGGTGAAGGCTTCCTTGCCGCTGACGCCTTTGCCCGCCTCAAGGCGGCGCCACCGCCGTTGCCGAAGGTGCCTGCCGTCGTGCTCAGTTCCGACAAGTTCCCGCCGCCAACCGACCTCACTCAGGAGAGCTACACCAAGTTCCAGGTTCACCGCGCCAACAGCGTGCTGGCCGAGACACTGTGGGCGGACAACGTGATTGTGGCCGACAGCGGGCACAACATGATGCTTTACCAGCCGCAAGTCGTCGCCGACGAGATCGTCGCGATCGTGACCGAGGTCCGCTCGGGCGCTAGGAGGCGCTGAGCACCTGCCGGTCGCCGAGCGGGCTCTGCAGCGGCACTTCGAGCGTGCCGGTCACCGCGAGCATGATGCACATGCGGCCGGCGACCGCGGGCAGCGAACCGCCGCTGAGCTTGACCGTGACTGCGTCGGCGGTCTCCTGTGTGGTGGCGTGCACCCCGTTACACGCGGGTGTGCCGGTGGTGAAATGCACCGCAACGGCGCGATCGTTGCCGACGCGACTCCACGACTCGATCGGCATCGGATACGGGTCGACGATCGACGGGTTGTCCGTGAAGACGACACCTTCGGCATCCGGCGCCTCCGGCGGCGCAGTCGGCCCTGCCCAGGCAGCGGGGGCACCCCACCCGGAGAGAACGATGCCAGCAGCAATTGCCGCTGCGACTGCGCGCATGTATTTACGGTAGCGACAAAGAACGGATTAACTGAGCGCGCCGCGCGGTTATAAAGGCACTATGTCGCATCGATACAACAACAACCCCGCCGCGGTCGACGCGCTGTCGCCGGAGCAGTACACCGTCACGCAGAAGAACGGCACCGAGCGGCCCTTCACCGGCGAGTACTGGGACAACCACGAGCCGGGCATCTACGTCGACGTGGTGTCGGGCGAGCCGCTGTTCGCCTCGGTCGACAAGTTCGACAGCGGGACCGGCTGGCCGAGCTTCACTCGGCCTATCGAGGCCGCCAACGTGGTCGAGAAGCGCGACCTCTCCCACCTCATGATCCGCACCGAGGTGCGCTCGGCACATGGCGACAGCCATCTGGGGCATGTCTTCAATGACGGTCCGCCCACCGAGGGTGGCTTGCGCTATTGCATCAACTCCGCTTCGCTGAGATTCATCCACCTCGACGACCTCGAGGCGCAGGGTTACGGCCAGTACAAGACGCTGTTTTCGATTCAGGAGGCAAAGCCATGACCGAGTACAAGAAGGCGATCCTGGCGGGCGGCTGTTTCTGGGGCATGCAGGACCTGATCCGCAAACAGCCCGGCGTCGTATCGACGCGCGTCGGCTACACCGGCGGCCAGAACGCCAACGCGACCTACCGCAATCACCCAGGCCACGCCGAGGCGATCGAGATCGTGTACGACCCGTCGCAGACGGACTTCCGCAACCTGCTGGAGTTCTTCTTCCAGATCCACGATCCGACGACGAAGAACCGCCAGGGCAACGACGTCGGCACCAGCTACCGGTCGGCGATCTTCTATGTCGACGATGAGCAGAAGCGCGTCGCGCTGGATACCATCGCCGACGTCGACGCGTCCGGGCTGTGGCCGGGCAAGGTGGTCACCGAGGTGACGCCGGCGAGCGACTTCTGGGAAGCCGAACCGGAACATCAGGACTACCTGGAGCACTATCCGAGCGGCTACACCTGCCACTTCCCCCGCGCCGGCTGGAAGTTACCCAAGCGGGAGACCGCAAGCCAATAGTCCGCCGAGGCTCCGCGAGAGTGCACCTATCGTGCGGTCCACTCGAAATTTGTCGCGGTAGCTGCAGTCTCGCGGAAGTGTCAGCCCTCGCGGCGCCGTACTACGATGCGGCCGCCGTCCTTGGGCGTGAAGGCGACGCCCCGGAAATGGATCTTCTCATCCGGGGCGTCGTCGGTCTCAATCACGAAGTGCCGCAACACCGTTCGTAACACGACATCCATCTCGACGTTGGCGAACGCGGCTCCGATGCAGCGCCGGGTTCCGCCGCCGAACGCGACCCAGGCCGTCGGCGGCCTGGTGCCGACGAACCGGTTCGGATCGAAACGCTCGGGATTCGGGAAGACGTCAGGATTGGCGTGCACGTTGGCGACGGCGACCATCACGGTGTAGCCGTGGGGAATCCGCCACTCACCCAGATCGAAGTGCGGCGCCGCGACGTGGCGGCCGGAGAAGTCGATCACGGTCCGGTTCCGCTGCAACTCGAGGATGGTGGCCTGCCGGAATTCGTTGCCGCCTTCGTCGTTTTCCCTGACGAGCTCGGCGACGACGTCCGGATGGCGGCGCAGCCGCTCGAAGGCCCACCCCAAGGTCGACGCGGTGGTCTCATGCCCGGCGCCCAAGAGCGTGAGCAACTCGTCGGAAACGTCCTGACGCGACATCGGGGTTCCGTCGTCGTACCGACTGCGCAGCAGCAGCGCCAGAATGTCGGTGCGCTCGTCCAGCCGCGGGTCGGCCTCAGCCTTGTCGATGAGCTCGAAAACGGTGCGGTCGAAGTTGCGGCGGAACTCGGCGAGCCTGCCCCACGGGCTGCGCCGCCCGGTGTTGAACGGCGGCTCCGGCACGGTCGCCATCCGCGACCCCAACTTGGCCCACGGCGGAATGATCTCGCGCAGGTAGTCGAGTTCCGCGCCGTCGGCACCAAATACGGTGCGCAGGATGACATTCAGCGTGATCCGGTTCATCGGCTCGAGCGTCCGGAACTCGGTGCCCTCCGGCCACGTCGCGGTCTCGCGGAGCGTCTCCTCCTCGATAACCTTTTCGTAGTTCCTGATGCTCTGGCCGTGGAACGGCGGGGCCAGCAGCTTGCGGCGAGCGCGATGCTCCTTGCCGTCCAACGCGAAGACCGAACCCGGGCCGAAAATCCGGCTGAGGTTGGGTTGCACGTTCATCAGGTCGTCGGTGTTCGCGAGGAAGACCTGCCGCAGCAGGGCAGGATCGGAGACGACCACGCTACGGCCGAAGAACGGGACATTGATGGCGAAGACGGGGCCGTAACGCTTTGCCGCGTTTCGCAAGAACCAACGGCGGAAGCCCGCCAGCAGGACACCCTGGACGGGCTTGGGCAGGTGCACGACGGGCGGCATCTTCCCAGGAGTCGTCGGGGTCTTTGTTTCGGCGGTCACTGCAGTGTCAGTCATGGGTGGATCACTCCCAGCCGTCTCCCTGGTACTTCGGTGTACCGTGGGTGTTTGTAGTACGGTACCGCTTGGTACCAGACAAGCGCAAGGGCCTCAGGGAGGCGAAATGACGACAGCGCTCGATCGGGGTGCGTCCGTCGACGGTCCCTTCTCTGCCTTTCGTGACCGGCTGATCGAGGGGCTGGCCGCATCGATCGGCGAACGCGGGTATCGCGACAGCACCGTTGCCGATATCGTCCGGCACGCGCGTACCTCGAAGCGCACCTTCTACGAGCAGTTCGGCAGCAAGGAAGAGTGCCTGATCGAGCTGTTGCGCAGAAACAACGATGATTTGATCGCCAACATCCAGGCCGCCGTCGACCGCGAGGCGGAATGGCAGGACCAGATTCGTCAGGCGGCCGTGGCCTACGTCGACCACATCGGGTCGCGCCCGGCGATCACTTTGAGCTGGATCCGCGAGGCGCCCGCGCTCGGGGTGGTCGCCCGGCCGTTGCACCGGCTCGCCATGGAGGCGCTCACCGACATGCTGGTCGATCTCACCGACAGTCCCGGCTTCCGGCGCGCGGATCTGCCGCCGATTTCCCGCCCGCTCGCGCTGATCCTGCTGGGCGGGCTGCGAGAACTGACCGCGCTGTTCGTGGAGGACGGCCACGATGTGCAGGCAATCGTCGAGCCGGCGATCGCGGCTGCCACGGCCATCCTCGGTCCGCGGGGCAGCTAGCGCAGCATCAGGCGAGCCGACTTCTCCAGCCGCTGCGCAATGTCCGCGTAGGACGCGTAGCCCATCCCCGCACGCACGAGCGCGCCGGAATACAGCATCTCCAGCGAGTCGATGATGTCCGGATCGGTGTCGGGTCCGAGCGCGGCGGCCAACCGGTCGCGGATATCGCGCCCGATGCGCAGCCGCAGCACCTCGACGTCGGGGTCCTTGCCAAGCAGCGCATTGGTGACGGCACAGGCGAACTCCGGATCGTCCGCGACCAACAGCGAGATGTGGCGAAGCACGTCGACCACGCGCGCGGCCGCATCGTCCGAGTCGTGCGCCGCGGGTGGCGATGCGGCCAGCCGGCGCCAGAACACCTCGGCGACGAGGTGCTCCTTCGACGAGAAGTAGGTGTAGGCGGTGGCCGCCCCGACGCCTGCCTCTGCGGCTACCCGCCGCACGGTCAGACCGGCAAATCCGTCGCGGCTCAAGAGGTCCAATGCGGCACGGCCGAGGCGATCTACGGTGTCGGCCTGTTTGGCGGTCAGGCGGCGCCGAGTCGACTCCAAGACCGGATCGGACACGTGTCCGGACGCTACTACAAGGGCCATCTACCAGCAACGGTAAGTTGGACGGCGATGAGCCACACAGACGAACTTTTTGCCCTCGCCGATCAGGTCACGGGCTTCATGCCCGCCGACGAAGGGCGCACGCTCTACGACACCGCCGTCCGTTATCTCGGTGACGGCGTCGGCGTCGAAATCGGCACGTACTGCGGCAAATCCACGGTTTTATTGGGTGCCGCCGCGCAACACACCGGTGGCGTGGTCTACACGATCGACCACCATCACGGCTCCGAAGAACACCAGCCGGGCTGGGAGTACCACGACGAGTCGATGGTCGACATGGTCACCGGCCTGTTCGACACCTTGCCGACATTGCGGCACACGCTTGACGCCGCGGGGCTGGACGACCATGTGGTGGCGATCGTGGGAAAGTCCCCTGTGGTCGCGCGTGGTTGGCGAATGCCGTTGCGGCTGTTGTTCATTGACGGCGGCCACACCGAAGCGGCGGCGCAGCGCGACTTCGACGGCTGGGC
>JAJKIB010000347.1 GCA_021154745.1 Mycobacterium sp. | reverse complement strand
GGCCCGGGCGAGAAGTACACCGGTCCAGTCTGGTAGTCACAACCATTTCCCGGCTTAAGCGAATATCCTCGCGGCCTATGACCGCCACGTTGACCCGCCCGACCTCCCGGTACTCGTGGGTGCCCGCGGCGGCCGGCTGGACGGTCGGCATCATCGCCACCCTGTCGCTTATCGCGAGCGTCTCGCCGGGCATCCGGTGGATCATCAAAGAGCCCCGCGAGTTCGTCAACGACTACATCTTCAACTTCCCCGACACCAGCTTCGCGTGGGCCTTCGTGTTGGCCCTGCTGGCGGCGGCCCTGGCGGCCCGCAAGCGCATCGCCTGGTGGATCCTGGTGGCCTACATGGTCGCGTCGATCGCGTGGAACGTCGTCGGCCTCGTCACAAGTCCCCGCTCGGTGATGGACGACATCGGCGAAGTCATCGGGCTCGTCGTCCACTTCGCGGCGATCGTCTTCCTGGTGCTGGCCCGCAAGCAATTCTGGGCGAAGGTCCGCCGTGCGGCGCTGGTCAAGGCGGCGGCCACACTGGTTGCAGCCATGGCGGTCGGCACCCTCATCGGGTGGGCGCTGCTGGAGCTGTTCCCCGGCAGCCTGGCGCGCGAAGACCGATTCTTGTACGCGCTCAACCGAGTGAGCGCGTTCGCAGGCGCCGACTCTGACACGTTCAGCGGCCACCCCCACGTCTTCGTCAACGCGCTCCTCGGCCTGTTCGGCGCCCTGGCACTGATGGTGACGGCGATCGTGCTGTTCCAGTCGCAGCGCGCCGAGAACGCGCTCACCGGCGAGGACGAATCCGCCATCCGCGGCCTGCTCGAGCTGTTCGGCAAGAACGACTCGCTGGGCTACTTCGCCACCCGTCGCGACAAGGCAGTGGTGTTCGCGCCCAATGGCCGGGCCGCGATCACCTATCGCGTCGAGATTGGTGTGTGCCTTGCCAGCGGCGACCCGGTTGGTGACCCGAAGGCGTGGCCTCAGGCCATTCACGAATGGCTGGCGCTCTGCCAAACATATGGCTGGGCGCCCGGCGTGATGGGCGCCAGCCTGACGGGGGCCGAGGCCTTTCGCCAGGCCGGCCTCAACGCGTTGCAACTGGGCGACGAGGCGATCCTGTATCCGGACAACTTCCGGCTTTCGGGGCCGGACATGCGCGCGGTGCGGCAGGCGGTGACGCGAGCGCGACGCGCAGGCGCGACCGTTCGGATCCGACGGCACCGCGACATCGGCAGCGAGGAGATGGCCCAGGTGATCGCGCGGGCCGACGTCTGGCGGGACACCGAAAGCGAGCGCGGCTTCTCGATGGCGCTGGGCCGGCTCGGCGATCCCGCTGACGGCGACTGCCTGCTGGTGGAGGCAGTCCAGACCGAGAACGTGGTCGCGATGCTGTCGCTCGCCCCATGGGGCACCAACGGCGCTTCGCTTGACCTGATGCGCCGCGCTCCCCAATCCCCCAACGGCACAATCGAATTGATGGTCAGCGAGCTGTGCATGCAGTCCGAAAGCATTGGGGTTACCCGGATTTCGCTGAACTTCGCGATGTTCCGGTCGGCGTTCGAGCACGGCGCGCAGCTCGGGGCCGGACCGGTTGCGCGTCTCTGGCGCGGGCTTCTGGTGTTCTTCTCCCGATGGTGGCAGCTGGCAACGCTTTACCGCTCTAACATGAAGTACCAGCCCGAATGGGTGCCGCGCTATGCGTGCTACGAGGACGCCCGCCTGGTCCCCCGTGTCGGCGTCGCATCGGTGATCGCCGAAGGCTTTCTGGTGCTGCCGTTCTCGCGGCGAAGCGCGCAGCCGCACACCGGGCATCACATCTCGGTTCCCCAGAACCTGGTCGCCACGGGATTGTTGCACCACGACGGCAGCGCGCCCGACCTCGGCGAGCTGCAGGCCGACCTGCCCGAGGCCGACGAGGGTTCGCGGCTGCCCGAACAGGTGCGCGTGCGGATGGCCAAGCTCAAGTCGCTGCAGGCCGACGGTGTCGACGCCTATCCCGTCGGCGAGGCACCCAGCCACACCATCGCGCGGGCCGTCGACGCGGGTGACGACGAAGGCGTGACGGTGGCCGGGCGAGTGTTGCGCATCCGCGACTACGGCGGCGTGCTGTTCGCCCAATTACGCGACTGGTCCGGCGAAGTCCAACTCCTGCTTGACAATTCGCTGCTCGAAGAAGGTACGACTGCGGACTTCACCCGCGCCATCGACCTCGGCGACCTGATCCAGGTGTCCGGGACGATGGGCTACAGCAAAAAGGGCACCCGGTCGCTGATGGTGCGGTCGTGGCGGTTGAACGGCAAGTGTCTGCGCCCGCTGCCCGACAAGTACAAGGGACTCACCGACCAGGAGGCGCGGGTACGGGCCCGTTATGTCGACCTGGCGATCAACGCTGAGGCCCGCGACCTGATCCGGGCACGCAGCGGTGTACTGCACGCGATCCGCGAAACCCTGGTCGGCAAGGGGTTTTTCGAGGTCGAGACTCCGATCCTGCAGCAGATCCACGGCGGCGCAAACGCCAGGCCGTTCCTCACCCACATCAACGCCTACGACCTCGACCTCTATCTGCGCATCGCGCCCGAGCTGTACCTCAAGCGGCTGTGCGTCGGCGGTGTCGAGCGGGTCTTCGAGCTGGGTCGCGCGTTTCGCAACGAGGGCGTGGACTTCAGCCACAACCCCGAGTTCACGCTGTTGGAGGCCTATCAGGCGCACGCCGACTACAACGTGTGGATCGACGGCTGCCGGGAGCTGATCCAGAATGCCGCACAGGCTGCCAACGGTGCGCACGTGTTCCTGCGTCCGCGCGACGACAGCATCCTGGAACCCGTCGACATCTCCGGTGAGTGGACGGTGAAGACCGTGCACGGCGCGGTGTCGGAGGCGCTGGGTGAACAGGTCGGCGCCGACACTGAGCTGGCTACGCTGCGCAAGTTGTGCGACGCGGCGGGCATTCCCTACCTGACCCACTGGGATGCAGGCGCGGTGGTGCTCGAACTCTATGAGCGGCTCGTCGAGGACCGCACCGAGGAGCCAACGTTCTACAAGGACTTCCCGACATCGGTGTCGCCGCTGACCCGGCCGCACCGCAGCATTCCCGGGGTGGCCGAGCGCTGGGACCTGGTGGCGTGGGGCGTCGAGTTGGGCACCGCATACAGCGAACTGACAGATCCCGTCGAGCAGCGCAGGCGGCTGCAGGAGCAGTCGCTGCTTGCCGCGGGCGGCGACCCCGAAGCGATGGAACTCGACGAGGACTTCCTGCAGGCCATGGAGTACGCCATGCCGCCGACGGGCGGGCTCGGCATGGGCGTGGACCGCGTCGTCATGCTGATCACCGGGCGCAGCATCCGCGAAACCCTGCCGTTCCCATTAGCCAAACCGCGTTAGCAGGTCGTTCACAGGGATCCTCAAGGAAAGCCGTCCACGATTGTTTCTGTGACGTTACCCGAGCAGTTGCGCCACCACCTTTCGTTGATGCACGGTTGGATTCCGGTAACGGCGCAGGTCGTGGCGGGCGTCGTGCTGATCGCCGCGATCGCCTGGCGGAACCGGCGCTGGTGCCTGGTGTGGCTGCCGTCGGCGGCGCTGGTCGGGGTCGCGCTTGCGGTGGCGGCGTATTGGTATGTCGCCTCACAGGGGATGAGTGACGACGTCAACCCCGCCCCGTATGCGCTGTGGATCTGGATCGGGCTCGCCGGCGTTGCGGCCGGAGTGCTGATCGTAGGCTGGCGCGGCGTCCGCTGGTGGCGGCGTGGGGTGTCGGCGCTGGCGCTGTCGCTGTGCGTGCTGTGTTCGGCGTTGGCCCTGAACCTGTGGGTTGGCTACTTCCCCACTGTGCAGAACGCGTGGAATCAGCTGACCGCGGGACCGCTGCCCGACCAGACGGACCCCGTCACGGTGACCGCGATGCAGAAACTACATGCGATTCCGCCGAAGGGCACCGTGGTGCCGGTCAGCATCCCCTACACAGCGTCGGGCTTCAAGCACCGCGGCGAGTTGGTCTACCTTCCGCCGGCGTGGTACGCCACCGATCCCCCGCCGCCGCTACCGACGGTGATGATGGTCGGTGGCGAGTTCAACACTCCCGCCGACTGGATGCGGGCAGGCAACGCGGTCAAGACCATCGACGACTTCGCGGCCGCGCACGGCGGCAACGCGCCGGTGTTCGTTTTCGCCGACTCCGGTGGCGCGTTCAACAACGACACCGAATGTGTCAATGGCACCCGCGGCAACGCCGCCGACCACCTCACCAAAGACATTGTGCCGTTCATGGTTTCGAACTACCACGTCTCGCCGAACCGGTCCAACTGGGGTGTCGTCGGATGGTCCATGGGCGGCACCTGTGCGGTCGACCTGACTGTGATGCATCCCGATATGTTCAGCGCATTCGAGGACATCGCGGGCGACCTGACACCCAATTCGGGAAACAAGGCTCAGACGATTCAGCGCCTGTTCGGCGGCAATGCGGCCGCCTTTGCGGCGTTCGATCCGACGACGGTCATCACCCGCCACGGCCTTTACTCCGGGGTGGCGGGCTGGTTCGACATCAACGGCCCGACACAGTCATCTCGTCCGCGCAACGTGGTGAACGCGGCGGCCAACCCGAACGACCAAACCGCGGCGGCCAACTCGCTCTGCGCAACCGGCAGCGCCAACGGGATCAAATGTGCGGTGGTGACGCAGCCGGGCAAGCACGACTGGCCGTTCGCGGCGCACGCGTTCGCCGTGGGACTGCCATGGCTGGCGGGTCAGCTCGGCACACCCGGGGTGTCCGTGATCCCCCTGCCGGCGCCATCGCCACCCACCCCGCAGGGGCCACCGGTTGGTCTGCCGCACTCCGCGCCGTATCTGCAGGCGGCGGCGAAGTAGGCCGGTACCGTGAGCGGCATGCCGGACGAATCCACTCCCGAACCGGACTCCGCGGAGGCAGCACCGAGCCCCGCACCCGCGCCACCGCCTGCGGAGCCCGTCGACACGGGCTATACCCCGGGCGGCGTGCCGACGTTCGACTCGGTTCGCGAGAAGATCGAATCCCGCTACGGCACCGCGATCGGCGCGGCTGAACTCGACGCCGAGTCACCGGAGGGCCGCACTGTCGAGGAGCAGTACGACGCGCGCCAGCGTGCCGCCGCCGAGCGACTCGCCGAGATCCGCAAATCGATGCACCCGGAACAGGACGACGCTCAGTAATCCGACTCGGCGGCCAGCACCTCGGCCAGGAACGCGTCGCCGGCCGGCCCGCGTAGACGCGCCAGCGCAAAGTCCCTGATCCGCTCGCGCGTCTGCGGCAACTCGTGGACTGCAGCGCCGACGGTCGCCGCGGCGGAACGCCAATCATGGTCCCACGCAACCCATTCGGTGACGGGCTCCTGTTTCTCGTCGACGAGCGGGAAAACCGCGACGCCGTCGGCATCGAGTACACCCTCGCCGCCGAGCGCGCCGGACCGCAGCCGCACGGCGATCCCCGAGGCCAGCCCGAAACCCGATAATTCCACCTGCACAACGGCTTTCGCGAAGCCATCGGCCGCAACTACGCGCCAAGCGACGGTGTTCTCGGCCGCGTCGAAGATGCCGGGTGGGACGGCTGTCCAGTTGAGCGAGTCGGTGCCCGTGGCGATCGCGCCGGAACCGCGGCCACTCAGATCAGGGCCTGCGGCCAGCGCATAGTCGTCGCGGCGAAGGGTCACGCCGTCGGGCTCGCCAAACGCAACGCCCACATCGTCGGCGAGATCGGCGCAAGTCCGCACCAATTCGATCACTCGCGGGTCGGCGTCCTGCAGGTATGCGCTCAGTGCCCCGGCATGCGGGCGCAACAGGTCCGCCACGCCGGAATCGAAAGTGTCGTCGGTGAAGAAGTCGTCTGCGGCGGCCGTGAGCACCGCGATCTCGGCGTCGAGCAGCGCGCCGTCGAGGGCCGCGATGGCGTCGCGCTGACTTGCGGGCCACCACCGGCGCAGCCAGTGCCCCAGCGCGAGTCGTCGCAGCGGCTCGAGGGACTCCGGCAGCACGTCGATGCCGGCAAGTTCGACGGCCGCGTCGGGTGTGAGTCCGTCCAGCGCAGCGCCCAGCGCGCTGTGCCCGGACTCGCCGAGGACACGCCACAGCCAATCCGCCCGGGACAGGTCGGTGAACGTGATCTGGGCATCGCCCGACGGGTCATCGACGGTCCACGACAGCACGGCACCAGTGACTTCCAGCACCGCAACGAGCGGTGTGGGGGCCGGCTGTTGTCCCGTGCTCCATAAACCGGAATCGGCGACGAGTCTCATCCGGCCACCTGCAGTTCGAGCATCGCTTTGATCCGCTGCCGGTGATCGAGGCTCACCGACCTCGCCACCCCCTCCAGCAGCGCGCGGACGTGGTCGACGTCGTCACACGGTTCCTGCCAAACGTCGCGCCCGTGCAGCCGGGCCCATAGCCGGCTCAGATACGGCCGCGCGAACGCCGCGAGGTCGTCGATGACCTGCTGTTGTCGCGGATGTATGGGCCCGCCGTCGGCGAGATACCGACGCGCGTGCAGCACATACGCTTCCTTGCGCAGCCGGGCCTGGATCTGGCCGGCCAGCGCATAGCCCGTCTGCGCGGACTCGGTCAGTGGCGCCAGGCATGCGCCGACCTCGATCCCGGCGATCAGCGTGGCCTGCTTGTCTTCCGCCAACAGCCCCCACGGCGCACATGACCGGTCGACCTCTTCTGCGCACAGTAGCGGGATGTCTGGCAGTTCGTCGCGGTCCATCGCCCGCCTCAGAGTGGCTCGCAACCGGTCGACGACGTTTCGGTTCAGCGGACGCTCACTGTCGGGGCCGCCCACGATCGCGGGCGGCCGTTGCGGCTCAACGGAACTCAGTCCCAGATGCATGATCGACCAGGGCAGATCAGCGGCCGCGGTGTGCGCCTTGGCGCCGAGATTGTAGGGCGTGGCATCGGCGATCAGCGCCGCCCAGACCCGCTGCCGGGCCGCCGCGGCATTGTGACCGTCAGCGGGTCCAAGCACGGTGGTGAGGCCAGCCAGGAACGGACCCGTGATTTCCGGGCCGGCCTGTACGTCGCTCCAGCTGCGGCCCAGTTGATCGGTCAGCTCCGCCACCACCTCCGGATCGGCCACGTATCGGTTGAGCACTTCGATCGCGGTGCGGTCCCGGTCGCCGTGGATCTCGCGAAGTATCGCTTCCGCGTCTGCTTGGGCGGGTGCGCCTTTCGTCACAGCCAGCTCGAAGCAGACGGGGAAGTACAGCTCCTGGGCGTTTCCCGTGGTGATGTGCAGCCGCCGCCGCTCACGTTTGAGCAGTTCGAACCATGCTGCGGCAGTGCGCAATTGAGCACCTTGACCGACGATCACCACGTGCATCGCCTCGGCTGTGTCGGCATCGATGAACGGCGCCGAGTACTCCGTGTTCGACCGCAGCCGCAGCACCAGCGGGTCGAGGATCCGCTTGACGGTGCGACGCAGCGGTCCGCCATCGTCGCCGCTGAGCACCTCGACCCCGGGCCCGATGGCACGCCATGCGCGGTCGATCACGGCGCGGCGCGGTTGGCTCACGGCGGTGCCCGTCGCCACCTCGAAGCCCGCGCTCATCCGTTCAGCATAAAGTTGGGTTCGGTAGCCAGGGCAGCAGCAGACCCTAATGACATGCTCACCGCACTGTTGCTTGGATTCTTCTTCGTCCTTGCCGCCGGCTCCGCCGCACATCTGCTTACTTCCGGCGGCACGATCGCCGACGACGACACATACCTCGATGAGGCGGACGAACGCCTGGTCACCGCCGCCGACATCCGCGCTGTTCGCGCGGCCTTCGACGATATGCTCGTCCGGAAGGGCCTCCTCACCGGCGACCAGCTCGACCTGATCCGCCACGGCACCAAGTCACGCGCGGTCGTCACCGGCGCGCGGACCACCGGCGCGACCCGCGAGGACTATCGGGAGGTCGAACTCGACGTGATGGTGAGGAAGCCGGGAGGCGGCCAGTTCCCTGCCCATGAGATGGCGCTGATTCCCGCGTCGTCGCTGGCCAAGGTCTCCCCCGGCAGCATCATCGACACGTATTACCGGTCGGGCGACGAGTCGGCCGTGGCGGTGTGCGTGCCGCCCAGCTGAGGGGCTCAGCGCGCGCCGTCGACGGCGAATGTGGCCAGTGCGGCCCAATACAAGGGGCTGGCGCTGGTGTCGCCGCCTCGCCATCGCCGCATCTGCTCGCGCTGCCAGCGGTTCACCGCGCGCCCAGCGTCCGGGTCGTCGTGCGCGCGGTCGACGGCGATGATCGCCTCGGCCATCGGGTCATGGTCGCCCCCGGTGGGCGCGAACTGCCGGTATCCGGCCGCGGTCGGCAGCGACCACAGGGTGGCAGTCACCAGCTGCGCACCGCCGAGGATCATGGCGGCCACCAGACCCGTCGCCTCGTCGAACTGATAGTCGCCGCCGGATGCGCAGGCGATCATCGCGATTCGGGGCGGCATCGGCAGTTTCGCCGACATCAGGTCCGCCGCGGTCAGCGGGCGCTCGTCGGCGAGATGCAGTGCGGCCCGGTCGGCGTGGCCGACGTCGCCATCGGCCGCCGTAGCGTGGCCGACGTACAGCAGCCGGCTCGGTCGCCGTTCGAGCTGGCGCCCCAGCCACGGGCGGTCGACGTCGGTGCGCCGGAACAGCTCGACCGCGCACGAGGCGTCGGGCAACACGGCTCGGCTCTGCATCAACGCCGTAAAGTGTTGTGCCAGCGAGGTTTGCGCTGACGGCCTGCCGAGCACTGAACCAAGCGCCGAGTCTGGGCGCTGGCCCGGCACCCGCGGATCGAGAATAAGTAGCGGCGGCCCGTCGCGGCGATCGTCCCAGCCCGCCGGTGTCCGCGATGAGTGGATGATGTTCGACGGCGCCGCCATCAGCACGTCTGCCAGTTCCATCAGGCGATGGCCGTCGCCCTCGGGCATCGCGAGCAGGCCCCAGGGCACCCGCGCCAACCGGGCACTGGGTGACACGAACAGCGCGGCGCGCGGCGACGCCACACAGTCAACCAGCAGCTGCCAGGCCTGGGGCGCCATCAGTTGCGCCCCCAGCGTGCGGGCGATGGCCAGTTCGGCGGCGGGCACTGCGAACGGGCCCGAGGCGACGGCACGCTCGACGGCATCACGACGTGT
>JAJKIB010000346.1 GCA_021154745.1 Mycobacterium sp. | reverse complement strand
TTCTTCGCGGCGTCGGCCGACAAGTGGCACCGCTGCAACGGGCAGACGCTGGTGCTGCATCAACCCGAGCACGGTGCGGACGGGTTGAGCAGGATCACCGACGTCGTCGTCGACCGCAAGGTTGTGTCGGCGGTGGTTTTGCACGACGATGGCTCGACGATCCAGCGTGCCCTCGGCGTTGCGTCGGATTGCGTTGTGGATGTTGAGGTTACGAACATCGCAGGCAACAGCGGCAGCGGCGCGCCGGGTGCGGCCGGTGTCGCCAACCTGATGCTGCAGAAGATCGGCGTTTCCTGAGCCAGATCGTCAAGAACCAGCAAAAATTGACGGCTACCCGACACTTCCGGCGGCGGTCGGTCACAATAGCGCGGTGATCCTTATCGGCACGGCCACCCGCGCTTGCGCCGTCGGGGCTGTCATCGCGGCCTCGGTCCTGCTCTCGGGGTGTGTGAGCACCGTGCCCGGATCTGCGGTGCGCGCGCAGCACGCCGCGCCGATCGATGTGCCGCCGCTGTCCGAAGCCAAGCTCGACGATGTTCTGCTGTCGATTGGCGAACTCAACGGCATCATGGGCTCCACGCAAATGAAGGTCACCAGCGAGTTGCAAGAGATGACCGACCACTCCGGGGAGGTGTCGGACCCCGACTGCCTGGGTGCGATCTACGGCGCGGAGGAGCCCGTGTACGCCGGTAGCGGCTGGACCGCGATGCGTGACCAAGTGGCGCGCGAACCCGGCGAGGACAACGAACACTGGGTGGAGCAGACCGCAGTGCTCTACCCGTCGGCCGCGAAGGCGCAGAAGTTCTTCGACGACTCGAAGTCGTCGTGGGAGAAATGCTCGGGCTATTCGGTCTCGGTCGATGATGCTGATGCCACCTACCTGTGGCAGATCGACAACGTCACCTCCCAGGACAGCTTGATCAGCCAGCCGACCGCGCAGGAAGACGCCGGCGGCTGGGCTTGCCAGCACGCGCTGTCGGTGGTCTCGAATGTCACGGTCGAGGCCTGGGCGTGCAGCTACGACGTGAAGGACGAGGCGGCGACGATCGCCAACGACATGGTCGCCAACGCCGGCAAGAAGTAGCCCTCAAACCGTAAGTGCCAGCGCGCTGATCACGATCAGGGCGATGATCGCACCTCCCGTGAGATACACCTCGCGCCGGGGCGAAATGCGGTCGGGCAGGGGGCGCTGCGCCAGGATTCGCTGGCGCCTGACACCGATCAGGTAGGCGGCAAGTGCAAGCAGAGCAGCGATGCCGGCGGCCACGAAGCGAAGTGGGTCGGCATCGCTGTGGGTGCGCTGCAGCAACAGGATGGCACCGTTAGCCAAAACCGCGAGCGAGGTTCGGGTCCACGCCAATGTGGTTCGCTCGGGCTGGGTTCCTGCGGTGCTCGTCAACTGTCCACTGCCTTGATGACGATGAGGGCCACAGTGAGCAGCCCTACCAATACGAGTCCGATTCCGAGATACATGGGTGTGGGATGGCGGGGCAGCTGCTGGTCGCGGCGCATGGCGCGATCGACTTGTTCCCACCGAAGGATTCCCATACCAGCGGTGAGAATCGCGAGCAACGCCAAGATGATTCCGAGCACGTGGCGGGCGCCGGCAATCGACAGTTCGGGGATCAACTGGACGACGGCGACGGCCGCGGCGAGCAGCCCGAGGGCGGTGCGCTGCCAGGCCAGAAACGTGCGTTCGTTCGCCAGGGTGAAGCGGTAATCAGGCTCGACCTCAGGCACGTTCTCGGTGTCGCCCACCAGTTGAACCTAGAACTTGCGCTCCCCGGATAGTTCAGTTTTGCCGCGCCGCTAAGCACTTCTCGGGCGCAAGCCGTCGATGACGACCCGAAGCAGTCGCTCCCGTTGAGTCGCGTCGCGCTCGGGTTGTTCACCGACCCAGGCGATCGCCGCCGCGATGTCGAGTACGTCGTCGACATCGACATCATCGCGAAGCAAGCCCGCATCGACCGCCCGTGCGACGAGCGCCGCGCCTGCACCGCGCGCCAGCTGGCAGGTGCTGTCCTGGTCGGCTGTGGGCGGCGGACTGGCCAGCGTATGGGCCAATCCCTGGAACGTGCTGCCCTGCTCGATATACGCGCCGAGCCACTGACGTAGCGCATCAAGCGGATCCGCTGCGTCGGTAAGCACGGTGCCGAGCCGATGGATGTTGATAAGTCCTTCGTCGATCACAGCGAGCACCAACGCATCTCGGGTCGGAAAATGCCGGTACAGCGTCCCAGGGCCGACGCCGGCCGCGCGCGCCACGTCATCGAGCGATGCGGTCACACCGTGGCGGGTAAACGCGTCGCGGGCGGCCTCGAGCAGCAGCTGCCGATTACGCGCGGCGTCGGCGCGCAGCGGTCGAGCGGTGCCTCCAGTGGACAAGCGGAGACTCCCTCCATATATTGATCGGAGACAGTCTCCGGATCTTATCCGAGGAGGACCGCCGTGAAGGTGACCCTGACCGTGGTGCCCGACCCCGACGATTCATCTGGCCTGGAGGGGGTGTCTGCGGCGATCAAATCGGCAGCGAATGTCGGCTTTTCGCGGATCTGGTTACCGCAACTGCCGCCGATGGCCGGCCAGGCAGGTTGGGACGCATTGACCACACTGGCCCTTGCGGGCGTGCGGACCCCTGGAATCGAACTCGGCACGGGCGTGGCCGTCGCCTACGGCCAGCATCCCTTCGCGCTGGCTCGGCAGGCGCTGACGGCGTCGGCTGCCACGGACGGGCGTCTCATCTTGGGCATTGGTGTCAGCCACAAGTGGGTGGTTTCGGACATCTTCGGTTACGACTACTCGGCGCCCGCCGCATATCTACGGGAATACCTCGAGGTGCTCGGGCCCGCGCTGGCGGGCGACCCCGTCGACCATCACGGTCCCCGGATTACCGCGGTTGGTCAGCTCAACCTGCCGAAGGCGCCGACACCTCCGATAATCGCCGCCGCGCTCGGGCCCAGGATGCTCGATCTGGCCGGTGAACTCACCGATGGCACGGTTACGGCGTGGGCGGGGCCGAAAGCCGTTGAACGACAGATCGTTCCGCGCATCACCAAAGCCGCCGAAGCGGCGGGCCGGGCTGCGCCACAGGTGATTGTCGGACTGCCGGTCAGTGTCACGAGTGACGTCGGGACGGCGCGGCGTCAACTTGCCGAGACGTTCAGCTTGGCAGGCCAGGCGCCGGCCTACCGGGCGATGCTCGACTTGGACGGTGTTGAAAGCCCAGCGGACATCTGTATTTTCGGCGAGGAGGACCACGTCGTAGCGCAGCTGCACCGTTTCGCTGAAATCGGGGCGACCGAGTTCACCGCGTTTCCGTTCGGGGATGCGCAAGCCCAGGCTCGCACATTGCAGCTGTTGGCGAACGTCGAGACCCCGTAGTCACATTACGGCGATGGCCCCCGGCCCGGGCACTGGCGTGATGTCGCTTGCACCGAGCTCGGCATGGCCTGTGCCGCACGTGAGTTCGACGCTCACCGGTTCACCACAGTCACGGTGGATGAGCTGCACGGCGGGCCCATCCGCGTCAGCGGTCCACTTGTCGCCCCATTGCATCAACGCCACCACGGCGGGGAACAGATCGCGGCCCTTATCGGTCAGCTTGTACTCGTGCCGACCACGGCCGCGCTCGTCGGTATACGCCACTCGCTCCAAAAGGCCATGCGCAACAAGCGTTTTGAGCCGAGTCGCGAGAAGATTGCGGGCACATCCGAGTGCGGTGTGGAAGTCGTCGAATCGCCGTACTCCGTAGAACGCCTCGCGCAGGACGAGCAGCGTCCACTTCTCGCCGACCACGCCTAGTGTGCGTGCGATCGAACAGTTGGCGGCGCTGTAGCGGAATCGGTCGGGGTACATGCGCCCATGATAGCTGGGTTGACAATATGAACCCAACACCTTAGGTTCAGAAAATAAACTCACCTAGGAACCGATGGAGGGCTTCACTCATGCCGATGCTCGACGCGTATATCCCCGCCGGGGTGCTCTCTCCGGTCGCGGAAAGGGCGCTGATGTCCCAGCTCACTGACCTTCTGCTGCGGCATGAGGGGGCCGATCCGTCCGATCCGCGTGCCAGGGCGATCGCCTGGGTGTTTCTGCACCGACCAGCCGAGGTCTTCGTCGCTGGGGAGAAGGCCGCCGAACCGCGCTACCGCTTCGTCGCGTCTGTGCCCGAGGGGCAGTTCGACGACGAGCGCCGGGCGGCCATCGTGCGCGACGTCACCGACGCGGTGCTGCGCGCCGAGAACAATGCGCATCCCTATGACCCGAATCGGGTGTGGGTGTTCACCAACGAGATCCCCGACGGCACATGGGGCGGCGCCGGCCGCATCAACACGCTGGCCGACATCGTGGGTTACGTCGCCGGAGATGCCGAGAAGGGTCGAGCGTACGCGGAGCGACGCCTCGCGCAGCGCCGAGAGCTGGCCGGCTAGCGGCGCCCGTCAGGAAGCTCTTTGCAACCATTCTGATTCAAACGTGATGCGGCAGGCCGACCGGTGGACGTGGTTCGTTAAAAAGGCGGCCCTGCAACATGATTGGCCAGTGCTGCCGATCGGGCGGCTTATTCCCGGCCTGCGTCAGGCTGCTGTCGGAGCCTGACGACGGCCGCCATCTGACGGTTAACCTCCCTTCGTGCGCGAAGACGTATATCTCATCGCTCCGGACGGCCCGATGGTGGCCGATATGCGCGCCAGCGTCGCCTGGGCGTGGATCATCGTCGCGATGGGCGCCGCCATCGTCGCCGCCGGAGGACTGCTGCTGTGACGCGGGAAGTCCACTTGCTCGCCTTCGGCAACACAAGGTCTTCCGGCCCATGGCGACACCCCGACGTCGACAACAGCACTGCCGGTGTCCGACGCAGGCTCATCTGCCATGCGCAGACCGCCGAAGCGGGCGCGTTGGATGCGCTGTTCTTCGCCGATGGCCTCAATTTCGGCCCACCGGCAACATGGGCGTACAAGACCACTGAGGACTTTGAACCGCTGACCACAACCGCGGCGCTGTCCTCCGTCACCGAACGCATCGGACTTGTCGTCACCGGCTCGGCCACGCTGCAGCATCCGTACCACCTGGCACGCCAACTCCTTTCGCTTGACCACCTCAGTGACGGACGGGCCGGCTGGAATCTGGTCACCAGCTTCGCCAGAGCGGCGGCCGACAACTTCAGCGCCCGCGGTGTTGTCGACCACGACGAGCGATACCGCATTGCCGACGAGGCCATCGACGTCGTCAAAAAGCTGTGGGACTCGTGGGGTGCCGACGCCATCGTCGAGGACCGCGCAGCGGGAATCTTCCACGACATCAGCAAGATTCACGTGCCCGACCATCACGGCCGATACTTCGACGTGCGGGGGCCCATCGGCGCGGCACGCTCAGCGCAGGGCCAGCCGGTGATCTTCCAGGCCGGATCGTCGCCCACCGGGCGGGAATTCGCGGCGCGGCACGCCGAAGTCATCTTCACCGGGCAAGGCAACCGCGACCGGGCCCAGCAGTTCTACCGGCAGATACATGACGAAGCCCGTCGCCAGGGCCGCGCCGAGGCACCGCTCATCACGCCGTCGCTGCGCTTCATCGTCGGCTCGACCGAGGACGAAGCGAACCGTATCGAACGCACCGCGTACGAGTACTTCAGTCCTGAGTATCAGGCCGGCTGGCTGCTCGAAGTGGATGTCGATGTCGCCGGCGCGGACCTCGATGGCCCGGTGCCCGCATCGGCGTTCCCGGACAGCACCGAGACGCATCAGACCGCGCTGGCCGGTTACCGCGCGCTGGCCAACGACGGCAACCCGACCGTGCGTGAGTTCTTGTACCGCACAGTCAACGGTTGGGGTGCAAGGGTTGTCGGCACGCCCGAGCGGATCGCCGACGAGATCGAAGGCTGGTTCGAATCACGTGCGGCCGACGGCTTCGTGCTTCAGGGACCCGGACTGCCCGGCCAGTTCGAAGACTTTGTCGAGCAGGTAGTGCCGCTACTGCGTAAGCGGGGGCTGTTCCGCCACGAGTACACCGGGACGACACTGCGCGACCACCTGGGCCTTGCTACGCCCGTCAACCGGTACGAGATCTCGCCATGACGGATCCCTTTGTGCTATCCGCCTTCACCATGTCGACGGTGTCGCACGGAAACTTCGGACTCTGGCGGCACCCGGCCGACCAGACCTCGAACTACACCGACATCCGGTACTGGGTGGAACTCGCGAAGCTGTTGGACTCAGGTGGTTTCGACGCCTTGTTCATCGCCGACGCGGTCGGCCAACTGGACGTCTTCGGCGGTGACGCCAGCGCGGCGCTGACGAGGGCGGTGCAGACGCCGGTCACCGATCCGCTGCTGGCCGTCTCGGCGATGGCCGCCGCCACCGAGCGGCTCGGCTTCGGCATCACGGTATCCACCACGTACGAGGCGCCATACTTGTTGGCCCGCAAGTTCAGCACGCTCGACCATCTCACCGGGGGCCGGATCGGCTGGAACATCGTCACTTCCCTGCTCGACAGCGCGGCCCGCAACATCATCGGCCGCGATCGCCAGATCCCGCACGACGAGCGCTACGCGATCGCCCAGGAATTCGTCGAAGTCACTTATAAGCTGTGGGAAGGTTCGTGGGAGTCCGATGCGGTGCTGCGGGACCGGGTCAGCGGCGTCTATACCGATCCCGCAAAGGTGCACGCGGTCGGGCACGAAGGGAAGTATTTCAGCGTTCCCGGCGCCCATTTGGTGGAGCCCTCGCCGCAGCGCACCCCGGTGCTGTTCCAGGCAGGTACTTCGAATGCCGGGCGTGAGTTCGCCTCCCGCAACGCAGAATTGGTGTTCGCCAGCGATCCACGGCCCGAAGTGCTGCGCGCCAACACAGACGACATCAGGCGACGCGCAGTGGCGCATGGCCGAAAGCCGGAATCGGTCAAGTTCATCACCTCGATCGAGGTCGTTGTCGACACCACCGATACGGCCGCGCGGGCCAAGGCCGACGATTTGTCGGCATACCACGACCTGGAGAGCGGCCTGGTGCTGCTCTCGGCGCTGAGCGGGGTGGACTGGTCGGACTATGGCGTCGACCGGCCGATCGAGCAATTCGACACCGACGCAAGCCGTTCGATCCTGGCGGCGGTCGATGATCCGAACGTTCGACAGCGCCTCACCTTGCGTGACTATGTCGGCGGGCTGGGCGGATTCGGCGGTGAGCTCTTCGTCGGCTCGCCAACCACGGTCGCCGATGAGTTGGAGGCCTACGCCGATCGCGCAGGCGTCGACGGCTTCAACATCGTCTACCACACCACCCCCGGAACCTTCCTCGACTTTGCGCAGTACCTCATTCCGGAACTACGACGGCGTGGCAGGGCCAGCGACAGTGATGCTCCGACGTTGCGGCAGAGGATCTTCGGCGGCACGGCCCTGCTCCCGGACGACCATCCAGCCTCGGCATTTCGCAGGAAAAGAATCTCGTCGATTTGATAACTCACGTTGTGCCGCTCTTTCCGGCATCGTGACGATCACATCATCAATACGTTAACTGCCTGTGTGCCAACGGATTCGCGGCACCCGGGTGGAAAGGCAGTCATCATGTCCACACCGGTTCGCACCGAAGTTGCGTTGGGCGGCCGGGCACTCACCTCAGCCGAGGACAGAGGCCTGGAACGCGATGCCCTGGGCTTCTGGGGCGTGTTCGCTCAGGGGCTTGCCGCGGCGGCACCCAGCGTCGCGGTGGCCTCTGTGCCGTTCTCTTTGTTCGTCGCGGCCGGAAATGGCGCGGCATGGGCCGCCGTCATCGGCCTGGCGATCACCGTCCTGATCGCGGTGACGATCAGCTTTCAGGCCAAGCGCACCGTCTCATCGGGCTCGCTGGGCACGTACACCGGCAACGGGTTGGGCCCGGGGTTCGCCTACGCCGCCGGCTTCAGTCTCTTGATCGGCTACATCGGATTCGCGACCACCGGAACGCTTGGCGGCGTGGTCTATCTGGATTCATTTCTGGAGTCGGTAGGGCTGGGCTCTCAGGCCACCTGGTTCCGCCTGCTGCTGGTCGTGGTGATCGTCGCGGTGGCCACGTATCTGCCGTTCCGTGGCGTCTCGGTCGCGGCAAAATACGAACTCGCCTTTGAGCTCATCGCGATCGCGTCGATCCTGGTGATCATCGTCGCCGCTTATATCGGCTATGGCTTCCGAGTGGACTGGGAGCAATGGAATCCGAGTCATCTGGGGAATAGCGCGACATTCATCGCCGCCGTCTCGGCGGTGGGGGCGTACGCCGGCTTCGAGAGTGTCGCGTCGCTCGGAGCCGAGGCCAAGGACGCCCATCGCACCATCGCTCGCTCGCTGCTTCGCGTCGTTCTGCTCATCGGTGTGTTGTACATCGTCGCGACCTATCCGCAGATCCTGTTCTTCGGCAACATCGATGGGGACAAGGCGATCCTCCCGCAGCTGGCCGACGACACCAATGTCGCCTGGGTCAACTACGTCGTGAGCGCCGCTGTGGCGGTGGCGTTCATTGTGTTCGTCACCGCGGTCACCACCGCAGCCGCGCGGTCGTT